>DAOWOF010000069.1 GCA_030642205.1 Desulfobacteraceae bacterium
ATAGAGGGGCTTATCAAGATGAAATTCCTTCTGAAACCGGGCAACCATCTCAGGGGTGAACTTAGGGTTCAATGGATCCGCCTGGCTTGGTTTACCAGGCGCCAGATGGATAACCAAAAAGGAAACTATTGATACAAAAAAAAGCGTAATTATTTTTTGAACAATACTTCTGCCAATAAAGGATAGCATTACAGGTCCCTCATCCTTCCGGTACAAAATGAGCTTTATCTACTTTGAGCCATTTATTAAAATAAAATTTAAAATTTCCGGTTTTGGTCGGCTTTATTCTGGAATATTGTTCCTTGCCCTGATCATCGAGGTCTTTAATCATTATCCGCTTATCCAGGATCGCAGTCCATTTCCCAGCATAAAGGAAAGTATAGGGCTGCTCTCGCGCAATAATTTCATGAAGCTTATGACAGTAGTCCACCTGTTTCTCGTGGTTATATTCCTGCCTGATCTTGATAATAAGTTCATCAGCAGCCAGGTTTTTAAATCCCACAAAATTTAACTGATACGGATTAGTCTGACTGGAATGCCATATCTGATATAAGTCCGGTTCAATCCCCATTGACCACCCAAGAACCAAGGCGTCAAAATCTGCCTTATCTACCCTTTCCTGAATAAAAACCGACCATTCCAGAAGATCGGTTCGTACATCAATACCGATCTTTTTCCAGGCATCCTGGCAAATTGCCAGGATTGCTTTTCTGAGATCATTCCCGCTGTTTGTTATAAGTGTAAATTCAAATTTTTTGCCGTCTTTTTCAAGCCAGCCGTTCTGATTTTTTCTCCAGCCGGCCATGGCCAGGAGATCAAGCGCGCCTTGCGGGTCATATTTCAAGGGCTTAAGGTCCTGATTATAATAATCGGTCTGTTTGACAAAGGGTCCGCTAATTGGCTCCCCCTGACCATACAGCACATAATCTATGATCTTGTTTACATCAATGGCCATACCCAGGGCACGCCGCACCCTGGGATCATCAAAGGGTTTGCGCCTGAAATTATAACCTATATAGGAATAACCAAAAGATGATCCTGAAAAGCTCTGGAAACGTGGATCGTTTTCAAGGCGCCCCACCTGGTGGGGCTGTACTCCATAACTATCAATGGCACCCGCGTAAAATTCCATCTCCTGTGTCAGATTATCGGGAATTATGCGATAATAATAGGTCTTGTAATTGGCTGGCCCATCCCAGTAATTATCAAACCGGACAAGCTTGATATACTGATCTGCCTTCCATTTTTGAAACATAAATGGTCCACAGCCAACAGGATGCCGATTAAAACTGCTTTGCCGCATTGAAAATTGATCAATGTCCTTGCCTGTACGAAGAGATTCCTGCTTTAGAGTCTCGCGGTTCAAGAGATGCTCGGGCAAAATTCCCATGGACCAGGTACCAAGGGCCGGAGAGTAAAGGCGCTTGTAAATAATGCGAACCGTCAGTGGATCGATGATCTCTATGGCCTTTACAGGCTCATAGTCCGCCAGGCGGGGTGAAATATTTTTGGGATTCATGATAGCCTCAAAGGTAAACTTGACATCATTGGCATCAAAAAGTTCGCCATCATGAAACCTGACTCCTGAACGCAGATGGAAAATGAGACAGGGATTATGTTCCCTGGACGGGACCAGTTCCCTGGCCAGAAGAGCCAATTGCTCTTGATTTATATTGGGATTGGCTGAAATATATCTTTCACCTTTAAAGGAATCAAAGCAGGAATGACCCATAATATCTGCCAAATTATCAAAAAGATCCTGGTCAACACGGAAAAGAGTGAGTTTAATCCTGTATGGAGTTTTGACTCGAATCCTGATTTTTTTTAACTGATCCTTATTATCCTTGATCTTTCTGGTGACTTCATAAATCTGTGGATCAATAAGAGAAATATCGCGAATATTGTCAAGAGAGGCTTTAAGCGCAGGATTCTTCTTTCCAAAAGGGGTTTGTTTGGCTTTTTTGAGGAAGGCAACTAATTCATATGCGGTTAATTTACCTTTGCCGGGTACTACACTGGACCTGTCCCAATAAAAAAAAGCATCTTCATGAATCTCCCAGGACGTAGCTAGTCGTCCCCTGAAACGCAGATCCTTATCACGATCAAGGAGTCCTTCAAAAACCATGGATGTTATTTGGCTACTGGCTGAATCGGCAGATAGAATCGGGTTAAGGATAGCCGCATCACCAATGGATGCCTCTATGTATTCTTGAAGCCGTTCCTGATTGCCTTTGGTCTGCTCTTCATAGGTCGGAACCCAGAAATAGGACTGGAGCAGAAAAATGGTTAACAGTAACGGCGCAATAATAAGAACACGTTTAATGATCATAAGGGCGCTGGAAATCAGGATTAAAATTTTCGCCTGACGCTGACATTGGAAAAATTAGCAGTTTTCATTCAGGCACTAATCTACATAGATAAAGATTTGAAAAGGGCACGTCAAGGAAAAAGGACGGAGCGAATCATCTCATATTCAGTATTTCCTAATAATATCAACAATATCATCCGTATCAACTGGTTTATAAAGAATCTCCTCAACACCAATATCAAGAACAGCCTTTACGCGGGCATCATTTTTATGAAGGGCTGTTAAAATAATAATATTGACATCACGATAGCGGTCATTCTTCCTGATAAACCTCACCAATTCAACTCCATCCATCCGTGGCATCATAAGATCCACAAGCATAAGATCAGGCAAAAAACTGCCCAGTTTGGTTGCCGCATCAATCCCGTCTTCAGCTTCCATCAATTTAAATGTTGGCATTGCTCTTTTCAGGGCAGATCTATAAGACTTACGCGCTTTGACATCATCCTCCACAAGCAGAACCCGTTTTTCACCAAGCGCTGTTGATGTGTTTTTATTAAGCCAGGTATTGATTTGAGCTTGAATATCATCTCTGGAAAAAGGCTTTGAAATATAAGCCTCCATTCCGGATTTCAGACATAATTCACGATCACCTTTCATGGCATTAGCAGTAAGAGCAATAATAGGAATACGCCCTAAACCCTTGTTTACTTCATTAGTGTTCTTTCCCTGTCGGCTGTTTTCCCATTGCCGAATTTCCTTTGTAGCCTCTATACCGTCCATATTCGGCATTTGTATATCCATAAAAATAATATCATATGGCCCTTTTTCTTTAACTGCCTCTACCGCAGTCAGCCCATCAGGAACAATTTTCACTTGATAGCCCATCTTATTAAACATTTTTTTCCCAAGCATTTGATTTACTGGATTGTCTTCAGCATATAAAATTCTATAATCATGGGAGATGAGTTCCTTGACTTTATAAGATGTAATCAGTTCTCCCGGTCTATTTTTCCTTAAACCAAAGATTGTTCTTATCAAGTCTATTAATTCATTTGGTCTTACGGGTTTGATAAGAAAACCGTTAAAACCGGCACTAAAGCTCCTGGAAGCAGATCCAGGGACTGCTTTGTTGGTAAGGGCAATCAGCTTAGTCTTTTTTAAAGAAAGCTCAAGTATTTTTTGAGTCAGATCAAGGCCTGATATATCAGGCAAATCAATATCAATAATTGCCAGTTCAAAAGGCCCTTCTTTCCTGATATAGTCTATAGCCTCCTGTCCATTTGTTACAGAGGCAGAATCCATCCCAACTCTCAATAGAGTATCACAGGCTATTTTACGGGAAGCCGGATCAGGATCCACAATCAAGGCAGTTTTATTTCGGAGCTGATGTGTATCGACAGGTTTAGCGGGCGCTATGATTCTCTTATCTATTTTCAGGCATGCAGTAAAATAAAAGATGCTGCCAGAGTCCAGGTTATTTTCAACCCATATCTTTCCATCCATCAACTCTACCAGCTGCTTTGAAATAGTCAGACCCAGTCCAGTTCCTCCATATTTTCTGGTAGTACTGCCATCCGCCTGGGTAAAAGGATTAAATATATGATCCAGTTTATCGGGCTGGATACCTATCCCTGTATCCTTTACAGCAAAGAGGAGATTGATTCTGTCATTGTTCAGGGAGGGTCTGCCAGTATCCTCCTCGACCTTTATCAGAATCTCTCCCGTATCAGTAAATTTTATGGCATTACCTGCCAGATTGGTGATGATTTGGCGTAACCTGGTAGGATCGCCCAAAAGATTAGTGTGGATATCTCCTATCCTGCAATTTATTTCAACCGATTTTTTATCAAGATTGGTTCTGGCCAGTTCAGCTACATCCTGGATCAGATTTTCAAGATTAAAGGGGATTTCCTCCAACTCTATTTTTTTACTTTCAACCTTGGATAGATCAAGGATATTATTAATTAATTTTAGCAGATTTTCACCGCTTTTTTTAATAATCTCCAATCCCTCCCTCTGTTCAGCAGTAAGCTCGTCTTCCAGCAGAAGATCGGAAAAACCAATTATACCATTCATGGGGGTACGGATTTCATGACTCATATTAGCTAAAAACTCACTCTTGGCCCGGCTGGATTCCTCCGCGTTATCTTTTGCGAACTGAAGCTTCTTTTGAGTTTTTTCAAGTTCCTCCATAGCCTTTTTGATGGTATGAGTTCTTTCCATTACCTGAGCCTCAAGGGATTCCTTCCTGGCCTCAGCAATACGCTCTAAATCCCATTTTTTTGTCAAGGCCTCAGCAATTTGGCGAACCTCCATATTTTCAAAGGGTTTTCTTAGAACCAGCCAACGATCAGCAGCCCCTAGTTTCCTGTAAATATCTTCCCAGGAATAATCAGAATAGGCGGTACATATGACTGTTTGAATATGGGGATCTTCTTCATGAATGCGGATGGTTGTCTCCAGCCCATCCCAACCAGGTGGCATACGCATATCCACAAAGGCTAAGGCATAGGGCATGCCATCTTTCAGAGATCTCTGTACCATTTTAAAGGCTTCCTTTCCCTGAAAGGCGAAATCAAGATCAAAGCCCTTATGCTCTTTTGTTATATTTTTTCTGCCGAACAGGGAATCTCCCAGTTTGTTAATTGTCTTTTTATCCTTCTCATTAATGTTAAGAATAGTACGAAAATCTTCATGGATTTCAGGCTTGTCATCAATGACCAGAATTCGCCGGTTACTAGACATTTTCTTATCCCTTTAAAGAAGTAGTATTATTTTAATTAACAGGCAGCTCCAGTATAAACAAGGCACCTTTACTCTTTCCATCACTTTGAACCCGCAAATTTCCTCCCAATGCCTTTGCCTCAAGAAAGGAACTATGCAGACCAAAACCATGTCCATCTTTTTTGGTAGTAAAGCCATGAGAAAAGATCTTTTCCATGTCCTTTGGATTAATGCCTGTTCCGTTATCCCTGACTCTCACCTCTACCTGATCAGGGCCTTTTTTACTTATTTCCAAATCAAGAATCTTTTTGGGAGGATTTTCTTTTATCATGCTCTGTATGGCATTGCGAACCAGATTAACCAAGATCTGGAGCACCTTATGTATATCAGTTGTGATCTGAGGACAATTTTTCAATTTACGTCTGATATTAATACCGGATTCTATTATAAGGCTATTATTTATCTGAAGGGAATTTTCGATCAAATAAGAAAGAGAGACTATGCCTATAACCTCTGAGACTCCAGAATAAGATTGTTGCCGTAAAATAATATCCTTTATATGCTTTACATTCTCAGCAAGAAAAAAGAGTTTTGAAATCATTATCTTATTATTATTTACAAAATATTTACTATATGCATCTAAATAAGGAATTAAATGACGGCCTTGCGGATCTTTCTCTATAAAATTCTGCAATTGGCCTTTATGATCATTTAACATTGAAATAGCCTTTTCAAAATCATCCAAATTAAATTCTTTTAAAGAATTGACAAGATAGGTAACAGTAACATTAACGCTGTTTAATACATTCCCTACATCATGTAAAACATTATTGGCCACCTCTGCCATTCCAGCCTGTCTGGATACGTCCAGCAGTTTCTGTTTGACCATTTGGAGCTTTTTTTCTGCCTCTTTCCTCTCTGAAATATCCCGTAAAAATGCAAGAATAGCTTTTTTACCTTTATAGTCTATAATGCCTGCGTTGACTTCCATTGGCTTTAATTTTTTATTTTTGTCTATTAGAGACACTTCATAATAATCAGGCAGATGTTTCCCTTCCAATCTCTGCTCATAGATTCTTTTGCTTAAAAGTCTGGATTCCGGAGTAAAAACTTTCATAATATCCATGTCTATCAAGACATCCTCAGTATATCCGGTAAACTCTATCATTTTTGGATTTACATATATAAATTTAGACTCCTTAATTATAACAATTGCATCCTGGGCCTGGTTTACAACCGTAAGATATTTTTTTTCTGATTCAATAAGGGCATCTTCCGTTTTTTTACGCTCAGTAATATCGGTCATGAATCCAAGCAATCCAAGTGGGTTACCTTCCTCATCCTTGAATATAACGGATATAGTTTCTACAGGAAAGGTCGTTCCATCTTTGCGGACATGACCCAGGACATCACGCCAGGCGCCGAGCTCTAATACCTTTTTGCTATAGGATTTCAGATCATGTTCAAACTGTTCATCATTGTGAAACATCCTTTCGGGTTTTCCAATTATATCATTCGGGTCTTCGTATCCATGCATCAAAGCTCCGGCCGGGTTTATATATTCCATGATCCCTTTCATTGTTCCAATGGCGATTCCTTCTGCTGCCTGTTCTGCAATCATTGAAAATATGCGAAGCCTGCGATTTGCTTTTTTCATTTCGCTTATGTCATGAGCTTCGGCAATCAGGTATTTAATTTTTCCGCTTGCATCAAAAACCGGGTGAAAGAAAAGATCAATGGGTAAAAAAGTCCTATCTTCGCCAATTTCCACCTCTACTTCCAGTCTATTAATCTGGCCTTGAGCTGCTTTTAACACATTGGCCTTTACCTGCTCCCTTACTTTCAGTCTATTGGAAACCCATGGGGTATCCCAAAAAAAACTTCCATATATGTCATCTTTTTTGCCCTCGGATATTGTCTCAAGTGCAGATTTATTGGCATTCATGATTCTGCCGTCAATGTCCAATCTGGCGTTGAAGGTAATCATGGCATCCATATATTCTTTCAGACTTTCCTCGCTTTCTGCCAGAGTATTTATTTGATTCTCCAGTTTTAATGCCATCTTGTTTAAAGCTGCGGCCAGAGCCCCTATTTCATCAGGTTGATCAATCTCTATTTTCTGCCTGAAATTTCCATGGGTAATGGACTCTGCAAATTCGACCGCGTTTGCAAGGGGGGTTATAATCATACGGCTCACCATGAGCATGGTTAGCCCTGCAAGACATAGACTTATCAAGGAAAAAGAAAGAGCCCAATCTCTTATAAAAACAGAGGCCTGTTTGATTAAAGCTGAGAATCTTTCTTCATCTGCCCTAATACTATTGATGTATCTTTCCACATGCCCTGCAAGATCTTGAAGTAAAAGATCTTTGGCCTCATACTTATTAAAACAGGCCTGCATTCTCTCAATATCTTTTAGATTATTTTTGACAAGTGAGAAGATCTCCCTGTAACCTAATAGCTTAAAAATAAATATATCCAGTTTGTTTGTAGATTGTAATACTTTTTTGCAATATTCATGGGTAATATTTAATATCGGCAAAACTCCCTTTTCATCATGGAGTAAGGATTGCCTTCTTAACAAATCCCTGGCCTCTAATCGGGCTTTTGGACTTCCATCTTTGATCAGACTGATATATTCATATGCCTTTTGTTCAAATGATGAAACTATCTTCAAATGAGTTCTTCCAAAATCCTGAAAAACACTGACCTTTGAAGTCCCTTGAATACCCAGAAGAGGAATCAAACTGGAAAATACAAAGAACATTCCAGCAAGCCAAAGCTTTTGCTTGATGTTAAGATTCCTGAGTTGTTTAGGATTTTTCATAAGACCCAATTTTTTTGCAAATATTATACCACCACACCAGCCAGTACCTAATCATCATTTTTGTTGCATTTTTAGAAAGCTCTTACTATATAGCTTCACTATGCCCTGGCAGGCACAACAAAAAAGGCAAAAAAGTTTGGCGCAACTACACCTGCGGCTTTGTTCAGTCAGACTAACCAAATCCAACCTGAATCCGAGTACGATATTGTCCAACTTATTTCAGGGCAACTCCTAATAATCAAAAAAGCCTGCCTGTACATAAAGGTTTAATGGAGAATAAATATGTCAAAAAGCAGTCGTTTATTGCAATGTAACTTTATCCTTCTTCTTCTCTTTTGTTTCTCAAATATTGTTTTTGCTTATGAAGAATTAGAGATCTTAAAAGATAAAGTTATTAAATTAGAAGAAAGGCTAAAAAATATTGAGCATCAAAAGAATAATGAAAAAAAAATAAAAAAGACCCAAGAAGCCAAGATGAAGGCATATTGGAAAAATGGCTTTCGGATAGAGTATAATGATCCTGTGAGCGGCAATGAGTATAAGTTTCGTTTCAGGACCGGAATTCAGTTACGTTATACATTTGTAGATACTGATGATAATATTTTTTATAATAACGCTCCTACTGGGAAAGAGATTGATCATACGGAGAATTTTAGCAGTTTCAACGTAAGGCGTCTGAGATTTTATGTAGATGGTACTGCGCCTACTCCAGCCTGGAAATACTATCTACATCTGCAACTGGAACCTCAGGGAGGTGTTAATACTCATGATGGTTTTATTCAATGGCAGGAATTTAAGACCTTCAGGATCCAGTTTGGAAGGATGAAAATCCCTGCCCTTGGCATTGAATACTGGCAAAGCGGATTTGGTCAAAATGGCACTGACCGCACTATCTTTACAGGCGATTCAGAATGCGACAAGGATCTCTTTGGATGCGCGACATATGACTTTCCAGGCAGCAATTCCAGATTAAGAGCAGGCAACCACAGGTTGGAAAATGGTTTTTCCACAGGCGGCTTTCTGCTTTACCGATCTCAGGGGCTTAATATCAATGGATATCTTGATCTATTGGATAAAAAAGATTTTTTTACCTACTGGGTTGGCATATATAATGGACGTGATACAAGGGGATCCGCCAATGTTGATGACGAAATGCTCTATACTTGCCGTTTTGGCATGAATTTTTTACCGGGATCCGATCCCAAAGGGCCAATGGGTCCAAATGCCTTCAGTAATTATACTTCCCAGGGAGATTATGCCTTTAATACAAAACCTTTAGGGGCCTTTATTACATCAGCTTTTTGGGATAAGGATCAAACATCGACTTTATATGGTATTTCAAATAATTCCACTGATGGTTTTATGAAAACACTGGTAGATATTCATGACATCGCTAATTATGGCTATTCAGCAGCCCTCTTGTTTCGCTACCTTGGTTTTTCAGCTGACCTGGAATATGCCATGGAAAAATTCAAGCAAGAAGGAACAGACCATAAGACCTGGGACAGATTGGGTTTTAGGTTGAATCTTGGCTATTTCATTCTGCCTGAAAAATGGGAATTGACTGTTAAATTGGCATATGTTGAGCGGCTTAAAAATAATAATCTGGAGGATTCTATCAAAAGTGGTCTTGGATTGGTGAAATTAACAGATGGATTTGTGATTGAAGATAATTTACAGCAGTTTATTTTGGGCGTAAACTATTATCTTCATGGCTTTAATCAATATATGACTGCTGACCTTTGTCTTAACCAGAGAAAATTTAAAGAGGTTTCTTCCTCTTCGGCACTGGCCCTGGGATTGGCTGCGGAGGATTTTTCCGGTCATCCTGATAATCAGAACGATCTTAGAGTCAGGGTGATGTATCAGTTTCTTTTCTAAGGAGTTGCCCGAAAATAAGTCAGACAATATCATGCTCAGATTTAGTGCCTTACTCCTGGTTTTCTGTCACAAAAAACAAGAAAATCGTTATATGATATCAGTTATCAGTTGTCAGTTATCAGCA
>DAOWOF010000152.1 GCA_030642205.1 Desulfobacteraceae bacterium
AAACTTGCCACATATCTATGGGCTACCTTTCTATGCAAGTTGGAAATTGCTCCTACCCTTAAAACAAAAGGCTTTCAAGTTGTACCCAAAAGATGGATCGTCGAAAGAACATTTGGATGGTTCCAGTGGGATAGAAGGCTCATGATTGACTATGAAAGAAAAAGTTCTACAGCTGAAAATATGGTTTATATTGCATCTATTGGAAAGATGCTGAGGCGTTTATAAATAATTTTTAAACAGGCTCTAAGAAGAGGGAGTTCCTAACATATTTCCCATAACCTTATTCCTCCCTGCCTCTTTAGCCTTGTAGAGGTCCCTGTCTGCTTGAGCTATCATCATTTCTGCGGTAGTAACGCTATGGATAGCAGGATCAAAAGTGGTAACGCCAAAACTGGCTGTTATTCTGGTGGTTTTGTTGGAATCAACCTCAAGTGACATTTTCGAAATATTTTCCCGAAGCCTGTCTGCCAGGGCCATACTTCCTTGAAAATCCGTTTCAGGCAGGATAACTAAGAATTCTTCACCTCCAAATCGTCCTATCCAGTCTATATCAAATCGAATCGAGGTATTGATGCAGTCTACAAACGCCTTTAATACCTTATCACCAAATAGATGTCCAAATGTATCGTTTAGCTTTTTAAAATAATCTATATCGATCATAATCAAGGAAAGAGGATGATGATATCTTTTCGCTCGCTTTATTTCTTTAGGAAGTCGTTCATTAAGAAAACCGCGGTTATAGCTTTTGGTAAGCGGATCGGTTATTGATAAAATCATTATTTCTTTATTGGCTTCTTTTAGAGACCTTTCAAGCTGAAGAATCCTATGGCCGCTATTTATTCGAGCGAGTAATTCAGGAGGATTAAATGGCTTGGTTATATAATCATCTGCACCGGCCTCCAGTCCTATGCAAACGTCATCCAGTTTATCTCTGGCAGTTAGAAGGATTATAAAAACATAGTTATTTGAAAATTCATCCCGGATAAGCTTGCATAATTCTATCCCTGTCATCCCTGGCATTTCCCAGTCTGTAATAAGAACGGGGTAAAATTGTTTTTTAAATGCATTTAGTGCTTTAATGCCATTTGTCACCGCTTTTACTGTGTGACCTGCTTTTTCTAAAGTTATCATAATCAGCTTTTGGGTTACAAGGTCATCTTCAGCGACTAAAACAGGAAAAAGGTGTTCCAAGTATGATCTCCTTTTCTAACTTAGAAATATGGTAGCCGACTTTTTACAAGTCCATCGAATATAAGAATATATGTAAAAAATGTAGATTTTGTGTCGTCCATATTAAAGTAAAAGCAATAGGGCCGCCCCGGCTTTTTTTATGCCGACTGGAAAGGCATCATGTACTCTGCCAAGATTTAATCCTGTATTATTAGTGACCTGGCCTTTAGGATCAACCTGTCCGATTATTTTACCGCTTTTATTAAATATAGAGCCAAGAGAGTTGACCTTTCCAATGACTTTTTCATATCTATTCAGGACATAACCATCGGCAGTCACTTTACCAATTAGACTGCGGGAAGAATTAAAGACATCCCCGGACTCATTAAATGTGCCGATTAAACGGCCTTTGCGATTATATACTTTACCCTCATTTTGCGCGGATGCTTCACAAGCAAGGATGATTGGTATAAATATAAAAACTAAAATTAACGGATATGTCTGAAATTTTAACCATTTTATATACATGTCTTATATATATGTTGGGCATGGATACTATTTTCAATAGTAAATATGATATTATTAGGCAAAAGTCTATTTACTACCTTGGAGTAGTTTCCTTTTAATGTAAAGAAAAATGGCGTTTAGCATTGCTTTGATTCTTTGCAGGGTTTATAAAGGTGCCTTTATGGAACAATGCTCAAACTACCATAATGATTAATGGACTCCTTCCTCGAAGGAGCCTGATTGGATGACTTTCAAGGTCTCCCTGGCAATCCTTAATTCCTCGTTGGTTGGTATAACAAGGATGGAGACTTTGCTTTTGCTGGTATTAATATGGCAAATGCCTTTTTGGGCTGTCTGATTTTTAACCTTGTCAATCTCAATCCCCAGTTCTTCCAATCCCTCACAACAAAATCCACGAATCAAGTGTGAATTTTCGCCAATACCTGCTGTAAAAACAATAGCATCCAGATGTCCCAATGCCGCCCAATAGGCGCCTATATATTTTTTTATACGATAACAGTATACTTCTATAGCTATCTTTGCCAAGTGGTCATTTTTTTCATATTTTTTCAGCACTTCCCTCATATCATTTATTCCACAAATTCCCTTTAGACCGCTTTCCTTATTTAAAAGGGTATTGATATCCTGCAAAGACATGCCCAGATAATCTGCCAGATAAAAGGGTATGGCAGGATCAATATCTCCGGAACGAGTACCCATAACAAGTCCCTCCAATGGTGTCATACCCATACTGGTATCAATACATTGGCCATTTTTAATGGCAGCCATGCTTGCGCCATTACCTAAATGGATTGTGATCAGGTTCAAGGTCTTAAGCGATTGTCCAAGACAGGAGGCTGCCTTTTCGGCAACATATGCGTGGGATGTGCCATGGAAGCCATACCTGCGTACCCGTTCATCTTTATATAATTTATAGGGCAAGGCATAAAGAAAGGCTTTTTTGGGGATTGTTTGATGGAAGGCAGTATCAAAGACCGCGACTTGAGGAGCCTGGGGAAAAATGCTTTGAGCCACTTCGATCCCAATAAGGTTTGGAGGATTGTGTAAGGGGGCCAGGGGGATATTAGCCTTGATTGCATCCTTGATCTGCTCAGTTATAATTACCGGTGACTGAAAGTTTTCGCCTCCATGTACAACTCTGTGCCCTACTGCTGATATTTCAGCCTTATTAGTAATTACCCCTTTTTCCGGGTTCATCAGCAGGGCTACGATTTTACGCAGACCCTGATAGTGATCCGGAATCGGCTCTTGATATACCATTTTTTGATATGATTTTTCGGCAATCAGGATCTTGTGGCTTATGTGGCTTTGTTTCTCTCCAATTCTTTCTACCAGGCCTGAAGCCAGCGCCTCATTTTTTTTCATGTCAATTAATTGGTATTTGATGGAGGAGCTGCCGCTATTTATAATCAGAATTTTCACAGCAGGCCCTTTTCTGATTGTGCCTGGATGGCGGTAATAGCTACTGTATTCACAATATCTGTAACCGTGCATCCACGACTTAAATCATTTACCGGGCTGTTAAGCCCTTGCATAACCGGTCCAATGGCAACGGCTCCGGAGGATCTCTGTACCGCTTTATAAGTATTATTGCCGGTGTTTAAATCCGGAAAGATAAAGATCGTAGCCTTGCCTGCCACTTCACTGCCAGGCAGTTTAATTTTTGCCACTTGAGGGTCAACAGCTGCATCATACTGAATTGGGCCTTCCAATTTAAGATTCAGGTCGAGTTCCTGAGACATCTCTTTTGCTAATAATGTAGCTTCGCGAACCTTTTGGACATTTTCTCCCTGACCTGATTCACCTGTGGAATAAGATAACATGGCAACCCTTGGCTCAATACCAAAAATTTTGGCAGTCTGAGCGGAGGATATTGCGATTTCAGCCAATTCTTTGGCATTCGGGCTTGGGTTGACCGCACAATCTCCATATACAAGGACACGGTCATCCAGACACATGAAAAAGACACTGGATACAATTGCAATATTTGGTTTTGTCTTGATAATCTGAAAGGCAGGCCTAATAGTGTTTGCAGTAGTGTGAACAGCTCCGGACACCATTCCGTCTGCATGCCCTTGCTTGATCATCATGGTTCCAAAAAAGCTGACATCCTCCATTCTATCCCTTGCAACGTCCAGGGTGATCCCTTTATCCTTTCTCAGCATATAGTAGGCTTGCGCATATTCATTAAAAAAAGGATCCTCCTTTACCTCAATGATTTTGGCATCATCCAAAGACAAGTTCAATTTGCTGATCTTTTTTTGAATTTCCTCCTTATCTCCCAGAAGGGTCAAATCAACCACTTTTTTGCGTAATAATATTTCCGCGGCCTTTAAGATCCTTGTTTCCTCGCCTTCAGGCAAGACAATATGCTGTTTATGAGCGATGGCTTTTTGCAATAAATTGTATTCAAACATCTTGGGAGTAATAATGGAGATCCTGGTCTTGATAATTTTATTTGCTAATTCGTCAACATTAACATTCTTTTCAAAGAGTTCCAGGGCCAGATTGACTTTTTTCTTATCTTCATGAGAGATCTTGCTATGAACAGTATCAATGGTTCTGGCGGTGTCAAAAGTATCTTCCTTGACACTAAGGATAGGGATCATATTGCTAAAGCCCGCTATTAGCCGATTTATCTGGTCATCAGGTTTTAGGCCGCCTGTCAGGACAATCCCTGATATGTTTGGCATAAACATGGATTTTATGCTTGCCAGGCAGGCTACGATTAAATCGGAGCGATCTCCGGGGGTGATAATAAGAGATCCATGTTCAACCCTTTTCAGAAAATTATCCATTTGCATGGCTGCAACTTTAAAATTGAAGACATGCCTGTCTAATTGCTCTGCTCCATACAGGACTTCAGCGTGAATGATCCTGGCAAGTTCGCCTACTGTAGGATGACCCAGTGCTTTTTCGTTGGGGATAGTATAAATTGGATAATTTGCGTCAAGGTTCTTTTCTTTGACCAATGCCATTATTTCATCGGCTTTTGTATCTATCCGGTTAATAATGGCTGCTACCAGATTACACCCATTATCAGTAAATGACTCAAGGGCCATTTCCAGACTGCCTATTATTTCCAGGGCTGTTTTTTTATGAGCATTAGTAACTAAAAGCGCTGGACATCCCAGATTATTGGCAATCTCTGCGTTAATATTAAATTCAAAGGCAGCGCCAGGGCCTGAAAAATCAGAGCCCTCACATAGGACAAAATCAAAATCCTTTTCTATCTCTCTGTATTTATTGAATATTCCTTCCAGTAGTTCATCTTGCTTATCAAACGCAATCAGGTTCTGGGCCTCGGCGGATGTGTACGCGTACATAGATTGGTATGGTATCCCCAGGTTATAATAATTAGAAATAAGGTGAATATCCTGATCCTGTTTAGTTATTGGATCTATCTTATTAATGATCGGCCGGAAAAAGCCTACGCGGCCAGCGGTGTGCCGTAATAATTCCATGATGCCAAGAGTAATGACAGATTTCCCGCTGTTTGGTTCAGTGGAGGTAATGCATAGGTTCTTTGACATAATTTTAGTAGATTGCCGAGTAAAATCTGATCAATCTTCCTTTCCAACCTGATGAATTTTTATTAAGTTTGTAGAACCCTTTTTAAGGGCAAGGCCTGTCACAATAATAACCAGGTCTTTCTTTTTAGCATATCTTTTTTTTACAATAATCTGAATGCCTTTTTCTATAATCTCTTTTGTATCTGTAATGGCGGGGATTAAAATGGGGGTTATTCCCCAAACAATAGACAGTTGATTATATACTGTTTTGGAGGGTGAAAAGGCATAGACTGGTTTGGATGGCCGCTGTTTGGAGATTAATTTAGAGGTTTTTCCTGAGACTGAAAAGCTTATAATCGCTTTTGCCCCTACTTCGTGAAGGATATTAACTGATGATTGGGCTATTGCATGGGCCATCAGGTTTTCAGAGGAGGGTTCATATTGGATATTATAATTCATGAAATAGGATGTCTCTGTTTCTTCGGCAATTTTTGACATCATCTGCACTGCCTTGACAGGATACTTGCCTGTTGCTGTCTCTCCGGAAAGCATGATAGCATCTGTACCGTCATAAATGGCATTGGCGACATCAGAGGCCTCTGCTCGCGTGGGAATGGGATTGTTGCTCATGGTTTCCAACATCTGTGTCGCAGTGATAACAGGTCTATTGGCCTTGATTGCCTTGTGGATGATAGTTTTTTGTATCCTGGGCACCTGCTCAGGTTTCATCTCAACTCCTAAATCGCCTCTTGCCACCATAATGGCGTCGGCA
>DAOWOF010000032.1 GCA_030642205.1 Desulfobacteraceae bacterium
ATCTCTTTGCTGCCATACTTTCCAATATGGATATTAAATCCTCTTCTTTTAAGTTCAAGGAACATAAGGTTTTCAAGCATTCCAGAGATGGCACTCTCTTTATATCCCAGCATGGCATGTCTCAGGCTTAAATCACCGAGATAATATTTTTCATACAGTTCCAGCAGGCGTTTTCCTTTTATGTCATAACGGGATGTTTTATGTATCGCGAATGTAGACAAAAGATATGAAATATAATTCTGAACAGTTTCTATACCCACTTTCATTTTTTGCGATTTGATAAAGTCGGATACCTTTTTTGCTGAAAAAATATTCCCCACATTATCAAAAACATACAGGGTAATCTTTTCAAGAAGATACACGTTCCGAACACTGTTCCTTTTGTACATGATACTTTTGCTTATTCTATAAAAAGGTTTCTGTATACCGAAAGGTAGCAGGAGGAAAGTCGATTTAACGATAAAGATTGCCAATCCTGTTTGGAATTAATGAGATCAAATAAATCAAACAAGGCCTGAACAATAATGACCGTTAACAATTCACCCCTTTGGCCCTTATATATTATAATGAGGCAGGGTCTGATTTAATTGGAGAATACCAAGAGGCAAAACGAAATAACAAAAGCATTCCGGGAATGGCAAGTACAGCACAGATAATGAAAAAATAATCCCAGCCAAGATATTTTGCCATATAACCGGTTGGAGCTGACATTAATACACGTGGGATACCCATTAGGCTCGTAAAAAGGGCATATTGAGTAGCTGTGAATTTCTTGTTGGTAAGACTGGCCATGAATGCTATATATGCTGCGGTGCCCATTCCACTGGAAAAGTTTTCAAAGGCAATAACTGCTGAAAGAAGGTATATCTCATGACCATACCAAAACAAAACAGCAAAAAAGGCAGTTGAAGCAGCTTGCAAAAAACCAAATATCCATAATGATCGATAAATTCCAAAACGAAGCATAAAAATACCGCCTAGAAAGCTCCCAATGATAACTGCCCAAAATCCAAACAACTTCACAATTGTGCCGATCTCGATTTCTGAAAAGCCTACTTCAAGGTAAAAGGGGATTGTCATTGCCCCTGCCATTGTATCGCCAATCTTATACAAAAGAATAAAGGCCAGGATTAATAATGAGTCTTGACGGCCAAAAAAATCAATCAGAGGATCAACAACTGCTTCCTTAATATTTTTTGGAGCCTTAAACAATATTTTCGGCTCGCTTGCCCAAAAGGTTGTAATAATTCCAGGCAGCATGCAGAAGGACATAAGTAGAAATACAAATGGGTAAGAGATGGATTGAGCCATAATGAGGCCGCCACCGGATGACAAGAGCATACCAATGCGATATCCATAGACATAAAAGGAAGAACCAAGGCCAAGTTCTTGATCTGGCAAATCTTCCCGGCGATAAGCGTCTACGATAATATCCTGTGAGGCGCTGAAAAATGTGACAAACAGGGCTGCCAGTACCACCATGACGGGACTATGCAATGGATCGGCAAAACTCAACCAGGCAATTGCCGCCATTAGCAATATTTGAGCCAGCAGCAACCATCCTCTGCGACGACCTAAGAAAGAGGGCGTATAGCGATCAAAAACAGGGCCCCACAGAAACTTAAGGGTATAAGGAAGGCCCACTAATGACATCATGCCTATAAGGGCAAGATCCACATCAGCGCTCTTCATCCATGCCTTTAAAAATGAATCTGTTAATGGAAGGGGCAAACCACAGGAAAAACCCATTAAAAGGGTTACCAGCATACGCTTACTGAAAACAACAGCTAGGATATCCTTAGTAACTTGAGCAGTCATTATTTCCTCAGGCTTTTATATTAAAATGGTAGATGGTGAACATAAAAATTATATCAATGTATAAAATGGATCTTAAGTACTCCCTCATTTCCATGTCATGGCAGGCCCTCTCTTTGTATTCTCTTATTTGTAAATTTTTTCATTTTAAATTTGATTATACCTGAAGACAATATATTTCAAAACGCTAAAATAATTCAATAAGAGGCAGCCTTTATTTTACGATTGTTAGCAGTCTCTTATAATGACCGCTAACAAGATTTTTTATCTCTATGGAATTCTGATCCTTTGCGGCAAGACAGCCCTTAAACCACGTGGAATTTTCTGCAAGATCACGTGTGAAGGTATTTTGTACAAGCACGGAGCTTTGCTATTAGTGCTTGTGCTTATATCGAGTACCCAGATTTTTGAGTATTAATCTTGCTTAAACGGGACAATAATTATATGATTTTTACGGAAAATTGATTTTGTTGCTGGATTGTTGGGCATGGTTCTGACTTCGGCTATTAAGGGTATAGAAAGAGGACGGGAAAACGGTTGACTATGCCAGTTTAGGAGTTATCCAAGGCTGGAAGGAGAAATAATGCTGCGGAAATTAGTAGTAGGACCTTATCAATCTAATTGTTATATTTTAGGATGCAAAGAAACAGGGGAAGGGCTGGTCATTGATCCTGGGGCTGAGGTTGACTGGATAGTTAAGGAAATCACTCAATTAGGTTTGAAGATCCTCTATATTCTTATAACCCACGGGCATATTGATCATGTTGGCGGGGCCCAGGACCTCAGAAAAATTACCAAGGCTCCTGTCTGGATCCATCCCCTTGATGCCAAAGGATTGGCTTTTAAGGCAGATGGGGATCTTTTTGACGGTCAGGAGATTAAACTCGGTCGGTTTATAATCAAGGTCATTCATACTCCAGGCCATTCACCGGGTGGTGTTAATTTCCTTGCGCCTGGAGTGGTCTTTACAGGAGATACACTTTTTGCCGGTTCAATCGGTAGAACTGATTTCCCCGGTGGCAATCATGAGCAATTGATAAATGGCGTTATTCAAAAAATATTTCCCCTGGGCGATGATCTGCGGATTTATCCTGGTCATGGTCCATCAAGCACTATTGGGCTGGAAAAACAAATCAATCCTTTTTTTAAATCTTATCAGGAACAGAGATAAACTGCATTTAATCCGGCCCTGACGCCCTTAGACTTGATATAAGTGAGCGTACTAAAATTTGCTCTGATTTTAGCGCATATCTATGAGGAGTACCTTTTACATAATGGATATTTTGTCATGTGAACCTCAACTCGAAAAACTAAGCTTGAGATTAGGCTATACCTTTAAACAAAAAAAATTGTTTACACAGGCATTATTACATTCTTCGTATGTAAACGAAAATCCAGACCTTGGATTAAGAGATAATGAACGGCTCGAATTTCTGGGTGATGCCGTTTTAGAACTAGCTATCAGCCACCTTCTTATGGATCTGTACAGAGATGCCGAGGAAGGTAATCTATCAAAATATCGCTCTATGATAGTAGATGAAACAGGCCTTTATAAAGTCTCACAGTATCTAAAGCTTGGCGATTATCTTTTTCTTGGAAAGGGAGAAGAACAGAACCAGGGAAGGGAAAAACCATCTTTATTGGCAAATACCCTGGAGGCCATTATTGGCGCGATCTATCTGGATGCTGGTTACCCTGTTGCAATAGCTATTATTCAAAAACTTTTTGCTCAGCTCCTTAAAAATGTTCCTTCCAAAGAGATGATCCATGATTTTAAAAGCCTCTATCAAGAATATACTCAGCAGGTATTCAAGGCCTTGCCAAAGTATCAACTGGTTGAAGAAAGCGGACCGGCACATGAAAGGACTTTCAGGGTTATATTAACCCTCAAGAATAAAACAATATCTGAAGGAAGAGGTAAGAGTAAAAAAGAGGCTGAACAAATGGCAGCCAAGGAGGCTTTTCTTGCCTAATGCAAAACATAGGCCCTTGATTGTCCCAATCTTTATCCCGCATTTGGGGTGCCCTCATCAATGCATTTTTTGCCAACAAAAGACCATAACATCTCAATCAGCTCCGAAAATAAACAAACAAGAAATTGTTAAAATTTTAGAGACTGCCATAAATTCTCCAAAGTTTAATGCCAATAGAAATCCCCAGGTAGCTTTTTATGGAGGCACTTTTACAAATCTTTCCCTTGGCTTGATGGAAAAGCTTTTAGGCGAAGTGTACCCCTATATAAAAAAAGGCTTTTTTAATGCTATCAAGGTTTCTACCAGACCGGATGCCCTTGATTCAGAACGTCTTGAAATGATGAAATACTATGGAGTCCGGACAGTGGAACTTGGGACTCAATCGATGGATGATAATGTCTTAAGGCTATCCAAAAGGGGACATTCTGCTGATGATACCGTTAAGGCTGTTCGCCAGCTACAAGATTTTGGCTTTAAGGTTGGCATTCAACTAATGCCCGGTCTTCCAGGGGATTCAAATAAAATATTTAAAACAACTGTAACAAAAATCCTTCAGTTAAAACCTGATATGGTTCGTTTATATCCTGCCCTTGTTATCAAAGGTACCAGGCTGGCTCAATTATATTTAGAAAACAAATATAAGCCCTTAGAGCTTAAAGAAGCAGTTGAAACCTGCATTGAAACTTGTGTCCGCTTTGAAGCTCAAAATATTCCGGTTATCCGCATTGGCTTGATGAGTTCTCCTGACTTGCTTGAAAAAGGTACCATCCTTGCAGGCCCATGGCATCCTGCATTTGGTTTTTTAGTCAGATCAGGAATTTATCGAAATAAGATTAAACCTCTTTTACCTGAATCAGGTGTATTATCTAAAATAACAATATCAGTGCAATCAAAAGAAGAACCTCTGCTCAGAGGCCATAAAAATTCCGGCCTGCAATGGATTGAGCAACAGACAGGCGCCAGGGACATAAAAATTGAGACTGATGACAACATTCCTTTTGGAATAATAAGGTGTTAAGCAATATGAATTTTTTATCTGGCTTTATTAGCATCCTGGGACCCACTAATGTGGGTAAATCCACACTCTTGAATCGGATTTTAGGAACAAAACTGGCTATCGTGACGCCCAAACCTCAAACAACCAGGCAACGCATTATTGGCATCCATAATGGAGATGAGTATCAAATGATATTTATTGACACTCCAGGCATTCATAAGATCAAGACTCCCCTTCATAAAAGCATGGTACAATCTGCCATGGCGTCTATTTATGAAGTTGATGCCTTGCTTCTTTTAATAGATATTAAACATCCTGATAATTCCGCCATTTCGTCAATAATGAAAAGCATTATGGAAATTAATAAGCCTTGCATCCTTGGCATTAATAAGATTGATTTAGCGCCAAAGGAGAATTTGCTGCCCATTATTGATAAATTCAGCAATCAATTTAATTTTGCAAGCATTATTCCCATCTCAGCTCTAACCGGGGATGGCGTGGACTCTCTTATTGACGAATTAAAGAATCAATTAAAGACTGGGCCTCAATTTTATCCTGATGGCATGTTGACCGATCAAAATGAAAATGCTCTGGTTTCAGAGATTATAAGGGAAAAAGTTTATTTTTCAACGACACAGGAATTGCCTTATTCAACCGCTGTTACTGTGGATAATATTCATAAGGATAAAAAAAAGAAGATTCTCTTTATAGAGGCTCGTATTCATGTAGAAACAAATTCACAAAAACAAATCTTAATTGGGTATAAAGGTCAAAAAATCAAGGGGATCGGACAATCTGCGCGTCTGGATCTTGAAAAAATGTTTGATACACGTATATTCTTGAATCTTACGGTTAGGGTAGAAAAAAACTGGAGCAGAGATTCAAAGGCTTTAAGACGACTTGGTTATTAAGAAAATAAAAAGCCAACCACCTGAGATGGTTGGCTTTTGGAGGAAAGAGTAATAATTAATTGTACCTGCAGTAATAATGCCAAGTGCAGATAAAAAACATCTTATGAGAGGTAACTAATTGATAACAGGGTATATTTTTATGCTAGAGCTATTTATAAGAGCTTCAACATAAGCTGGTTACGTTAAATATATTTAACATAACCAGCTTTGATTACCCTGTTCTTTTATTAACTACTTGATATTCTTTTTAATTTTGAGTTTATAATTTTTTAACGTCTTTTTCATGATATAAACTAAAGGATCGTTAACTGGCTGTTATTACTTCTTAAAATGTTGTTAAATGTTTTTAACAATAGAGATGGCTTCAAAGCTTAATCAGGAAATCAAGATTCCATATTTTTTCATTTTATAGTGCATCAAGTGTCTGCTAATTCCGAGCATATCAGCAGCTTGGGACTTGACATTATTTGAGTAATCAAGAGCTTTTCTGATTAATTTCTCTTCCAGTTGTTCCAATGCCTCTGGCAATGTTTTATTAATGATTCCATTATCAAGTAAATGCCCCGGCAGATCTTCAAGGGTAATTATATTTTTGGAGCTCAGGCCCAATGCGTGTTCAATAACATTCTCCAGTTCCCTTATATTGCCGGGCCAGCTATAATTAAATAATACTTTTTTAACTTCCTGCGACAAAATAATCTTTTTTCGAGATTTACCCCCTATCTTTTCTATAAAATGATCTATTAGAAGTGGTAAATCCTCAATTCTATCCTTTAAGGCAGGGACTTCAAGTTGAATTACATTCAAGCGATAAAAAAGGTCTTCCCTGAATAGCCCGTTTGCCACCTCTGCCTTTATATTCCTGTTTGAAGCAGATAATATCCTGACATCTACCTTAATGCTTTTAGTCCCTCCTACTCGCTCAAATTCTTTATCCTGGAGAACCCTGAGCATTTTCACCTGTAATTGAGGGGACATTTCACCAACTTCATCAAGAAAAAGAGTGCCCTCATCAGCTAATTCAAAACGTCCTTTTTTTAGGGCTACAGCGCCGGTAAAGGCCCCTTTCTCATGACCAAAAAGTTCACTTTCAAGGAGAGTTTCTGTCAAAGCTCCACAATTTACCGAGATAAATGGACGCTTTTTTCTTGGCCCATTATAATGTATTGCCTTGGCAATTAGATTTTTTCCAGTTCCTGATGGTCCGGAAATCAAAATCGATGCCTTAGTTTGAGATAATTTAGTGATTAATTCATAAATTTTAAGCATCGGCTTGCTTTTGCCTATAATATTTCCAAACCTGAACCTATATAAAAGAGCCTCACTTAATAATTTATTTTCCTTAATAAGAGTATAATTTTTTAAGGCTTTTTTAACGGTAAGCTTTAATTGATCGTTTTGAAACGGTTTTGATATATAATCATAGGCATTTTTTTTCATGGCCTCAACAGCCTTTTCAATTGTCCCATAGGCCGTCATGATAATAATGGGTAGATCAGGCTTAACCTTTTTACATTCTTCCAGTAAGGCCATGCCATTCATGCCAGGCATTTTCATGTCTGTGATGATCAAATCCAAATCACCTTCCTTTACCAAACGGAGACCATCCAAGGCATTGTTAGTAGTCAATATCTCATACCCCTCTGCAGCTAAAAGGGCATTTAAGACTACCAGATAGTTTTTCTCATCATCCACAATCAAAATTGTTTCCATTATTTTCCCTCAGTAAAGCCACCAAAAAAACATTTCCTCCTGATTTATCCAATTTATTTTTCCAAAAAAGATATCCGTCAGCAAGAACTATAGGTTTTCAGATAATTAATTTCACAAGGCCAGAGGGATAAATCCGATCGATAAGGCAGTAAAATCATTTAGCTGAAGTTTTATATACATATGGCAACCGGATAATAATAGTAGTTCCTGAGTTATCTTTACTTTTAATCGAGATTGTTCCCATATGCGCTTCAACAATATTTTTTACTATGGAAAGTCCCAGGCCGCTACCTTTGTCTTTAGTGCTAAAAAACGGATTATAAATCTTATCCAGGTTTTCTTTTTTGATACCATACCCAGTATCCAAAATTATTATTTCATAAAATGGCTTTCTATCAAGCACGGCAACATCAATTTGTCCGCCATTTTGCATTGATTGAATGGCATTTATAAATATATTCAGAAAACCTCTGTAAAGGAGATGAGAATCAGCCTTAATTATAAAATTATGTCCATTTAGATTATCTTTTACAGATATGCCCTTTTTATCTAGCTCAGGAGACAAAAAAGTGAGATTTTTTTTGAGGATCTCCCCTAGATTACAATCCTCCAGTTTTGGTTTTTGTGGATGAGCAAAATCCAGAAATTCCGTTACAATATTATTTAAACGGCTTGATTCTTCAATAATAACACCAGAAAGCATTTTTTGGGAGTCATTCGAATTAGGCATACTACTTAATAGCTCAGCCGTACTGCTAATAATTCCTAATGGATTTCTAATCTCATGAGAAACCCCCGCGCACATTTGACCTAAGGCAGCAAGCCTCTCGGCCTGATTTAATTGTCTTTCAAGCTCCTGTTGCTCCAGTGTCCTTTCAGCCAATATCCTTTCAGCCTTATGGACGATTAAAAGCAAGGCAAAAAAAATCAGGCCCATAATGAAAATTGAAAGGCCAATTATTATATATTGAAATCTAACGATTGATTCATATTCTTTTGTCAAATCCTGAATCAATTCAAAAACACCCAAGACATCGCCCTTACGACGTGAATAAGCGAGCTCACCCTTAAATGGCAAGAATGTCCTTAATTTTTTTTTGCTGGTTTCTTCTATCCCCAGCCCCCAAATATCATCGCTTTCACTAATAAGTCTGGATGAATATTCTCCATTAACAGCCTTTTCGTATCCCATACTCTTGATTACTTTTCTTCCAATCAGCCTTGGATCCGTGCTATAGGCAATAACACCCTTCCCAATATCGTAGATATTAACTGTTTCTATATTAAAGCTGTAGATTGTATTCCTGACAATCCTGTCAGTCCATTGAGACTGCTTTTTATCCCTGAGCTTGATTTGTCCATAACGCCTTATAACCGGAATTACAAAATTTTGGAATACCTGATGATTGAGATTCTTTCCAAGTAAAAGGGCATAATTTTCGTGGCTCTTCATGAGTGCATCTTTGGCTTTTTGAGATATCAGCATTGATAAAGGAAAACTAAAGATGATTAAAACAATTAAGCTAGTATACGCAAAAAATTTTACCAGCTGAAATTGTCTTCCCTTAGGCCTTGTTTTTTGATAAAAAGGATACATATTTAAAGATAATAAATTCCCATTTTTTTAAAAAAATAAATGTATTTGAATTTTTTAACAAAAGCTATAAAAAATTATATTTGGCATCCGGTTACGAATTCTCAAATTACCAAATGTATTTTTGCGGTTAAAATTTTTATTATACTTGAATTTGGAATAAATTATTCATTTCTTTTGATTAAATATTCATTATTTGATTGACAAAAAATTTGATTTCATTAAATTATGATCTCGTAAGTAAAATCGGCGATGTAGCTCAGATGGTCAGAGCATGCGGCTCATATCCGCAGGGTCACTGGTTCAAATCCAGTCATCGCCACCAAATATTTCTTGACAAAAATTTATTATTGTCATTAACCAAAATGAGCTTACCTTAATGAGAAAGAGGTCATTTAAATATCATGATTTTCAGACCATTAGTGAGGCTCTTGATATTGCAGAAGATGTTACAAGTAATTACTATAAATTTTCTTTCAATCAATGGAAACGACATCGTTATGATGTCAAGACCTTGATTTCATTAAAGAAATCTGATAGTCATCAGGGTATATTTGCATTTTTACATAAAGGATCAAGGATCACAAGTCTTCCTGCTACAATCCCTCAAAACCACGATTACTACTTGATTTGTCTTCAGGATCACCAAATACTCAACGCCTTGAATAGAGATAAAAATATTTGTCTTCTTTCTCTCCTTATCTATATTTTTATTCATGAATTGGTTCATATTGTAAGATTTTGCAACTTTTCTCAAAGATTTAATGTCTCTCCCAAAGAAAAAGAGAGAGAAGAAATCATTGTCCATTCAGTAACAAATGACATCCTGTCCTATCAAAAAATATCAAAATTAGATTATATCCTTGATTGTTACAAACCCTACAGGATAGTTGACTGGTAATATAAGGATTATACTAAAAAAAATCTTGCAATTATGCATATATGGATTATTTAATTATAATGACCGAATAAAAAGTCAGTACGATTTTTTACCCGGCGGGAGGCCTGTTGATGGATTTTGTACGATTCCATCAATTATTAATTAGGAAAGATCTTTGCAAAACCTCCCCTTTCAAAGTCTGAGCTTATCTACCTCAATTTAGGCACCAGGCTCAAACTGTAATCATCGAAATACTTAATTAGATTTAACCTTTTAAAGCCGGCCAAGCAAAATGGAGGAATTTTAATGCCTATCTATGAATATGAATGCTCTAATTGTGGCCATCAGACAGAAATATTACAAAAATTTTCAGATATCCCACTAAAAGAATGCAAAAGATGCCATGGGAAGATGAAAAAAATAATCTCGCAAAATACATTTCACCTTAAGGGAACGGGCTGGTATGTGACTGATTATGCACCAAAGACATCACAAGATCAAAGAAGTGCTGTGACATCTGATCAAAATACATCTGACAGTAAATCTGACAGTAAATCTGACAGTAAAACTGACATTAAAACTGACAGTAAAAAGACTTCGGATACAGCTTCAACGGATTAAGACCGGATCAATGAAGTTAATTAGTCCGCCAAGTATATTATATATTGAAGGTGAAATTATATTATGAAATCATGGAATAGTGGTAGAGTTCAGGACAAACTTATTAATAAGCTTGATAGACAGGAAAAACAAAAAGCTTTTCAGCAAGATAGATTTATTAGATATAAAACACATGAGATTCATAACAAGCTTTCTCAAGAACTTTTACTGGAAAAAATTATTGAAACTGATAATCCGGCTGCAATTTCGGATGCTCTTTTAAAGTGTTTAAAAAAGGCATTGAAAGCTACTGAATTTGATTTTAAGTATTATATTGCACCAATACGTAACCTTACACCACACCCAAATCCTTATGCTCTTTATATAACCCAATTTATAATGGAAGACCTCCTTGATAATCCTAATATAATCGAAATTTACGGTACTGATCTGGAAATATACGATATAGTTAATAATATTTTTCGTAGTATAAATAATAAATTTGCCCAGTCAGAAAAAGAGATTATGGATGAAATCGCCAAAGATCAATCTTTGTTTCCTGGTTCAAGGGATTATGAAATTGCGCTTGATCAATTGACGCGCAAGAAACTTGGGGAACCTAAAAAAATATAGTCTCTTTGGAGTAAAATCAATATGGCAAATAAAATCAGTTTTATATTTCCTGGTCAAGGATCGCAGTTCATAGGCATGGGCTACGATTTATTCAAGGAATCCAGATCAATACAAACAATTTTTGAAGAAGTTGATGATATCACTCAAAGACCTATATCCAAATTATGCTTTAAAGGCCCCCTGGAAGAGCTTACCCTTACCGAGAATCTCCAACCTGCTATTACAGCCGTAAATCTGGCCTGCTTAACCGCCTTACAGCATTTAGGATATCGTTCGGAAATCACATCCGGGCATAGTTTGGGTGAATATTCAGCTTTGGTTTCCAGTGGAGTTGTCAATATCATGGACGCTCTTCGTATGGTTCAAAAAAGGGGCGAGCTGATGCAAAGAGAGGCCATGATAAATCCTGGATCAATGATTGCTGTAATTGGCCTGAATATCGCTTCCGTACGAAATTTGGTTGATGATGCAAGAGGCGATAATATACTAAATATCGCAAACCATAATACTGCAGAACAAATTGTAATTACTGGAGAAAAAGAGCCTTTGGCTCGCGCTGTTAAATTAGTAAAAGAAAAGAAAGGCAAGGCAATCCCAATAAAAGTAAGCGGGGCCTGGCACAGTAAACTCATGGAAGCAGCAGTAGAAGACTTTAGACGTTTTATGCAGGATATTCCTTTTTCAAAGCCAAGCTCAAAGATTCTCTTCAATGCCTCAGCCGAATATAAAACAGATTCTGAAGATATAAAAGAAATAATGGCCAGCCAGTTGGTAAATCCGGTAATGTGGTATGACATCATAATTAAGATGCTGGAAGAGGGGGTAGACACCTTTGTAGAAGTCGGGCCAAAAAAAGTTCTAACCGGACTCCTGAAGAAAATTGTCGGGCCAAAAAAGGCAATTCGAATTTTTAATGTACAGGATATTGCCAGCGTAAAAGATTTTCAAAAAGAAATGCAGGCTCATTCTGCTTAAAAACAAACCCTGCAACGAAACGTTCCAGGGTTAAATTCTTCTCAATATTCGAGTTCCAATCTAAGATCCCGGTTTAAGAGATATTTGACTGCTTCTTTAGGATCTTTATCCTCGTATAAAATCTGGTATACCTGAGATGTAATCGGCATGTCCACCCCCATTTTTTTCCCAAGAAGATAGGCAGACAGTGAGGTTTTAACACCTTCTGCTACCATAGTCATATTATTGGTAATCTCCTTTATTCTCATACCTCTTCCTATCTTCAGTCCAACAGTTCGGTTTCTGCTCAGATCGCCGGTACAGGTGAGCACAAGATCTCCCATCCCTGCCATTCCTGAAAATGTAAGAGGATTAGCACCCATGGCAACCCCCAAACGGGTTATTTCCGCAAGTCCTCTGGTAATCAAGGCTGCTCTTGTATTTGTCCCATAATTGAGTCCATCTGAGATTCCTGCCGCAATCGCAATAACATTTTTCAGGGCTCCGCCAAGTTGGGCTCCTATTAAATCATTACTAAGATAAACCCTGAAAAATGGGCCATGAAAGAGATGTTGCAATTTTTCTCCATGGGCCAGGTCCCGACACGCAAGGGTCACTGCTGTGGGTGTCTTTTGGTATACTTCTTTTGCAAAGCTGGGGCCCGCGATATATGCAAAATCTGCTAGATAATCACTGTCTATTACATCTTCTACAACTTGAGACATAATCATTAAACTATCATTTTCAATTCCTTTGGTAGCTGCCATCAAAGACATACCAGAGGTCAAATAAGGTTTAAGATTTTTTAATACTTCTCTTAAGAAATGAGATGGTATCACTAAAAGGATGAGTTTTTTACCATCCAAAGCCTCTTCAAAGGTCCTTACCGGATTCAATTGATCCACCAGTTTGGCCCCTGGCAAAAAAACTTTGTTAATTTTTTCATCTCTAATCTGTCGAAAGACCTCTTCCTCTCTTACCCATAAATCTACCTGAAAATCTTTTTCTGCCAAAAAATTCGCCAATGTAGTTCCCCAACTACCAGCGCCTATAACTCCAATCCTTGTAATCTCCGTCGTCTTCATTATAGTAGACCTTATTTAGTGCCCAAACGAAAACTGTCTTTTCGAAGTCTGGTTTTCGTTCAGACCCTATTTATATTTAAGAGCTTAATCTTCAATCAATCTGGCTACATCAACTACAGTTTCACCCTTATTTAAATTAATTAATTTAACTCCTTGGGTATTTCTGCCTATAACCGAAATATCCTTTATCGCCATTCTTATTATTTTACCCTGCCCGGCAATAATCATTAAATGATCACTATCAGATACTTGATATGCTTTTACCACCATTCCATTTCTTTCTGTTGTTTTAATGGTAAGGACTCCTTTGCCACCCCTTGATGTTCTTCGATATTCATCCGTTTTAGTTCTTTTCCCAAAGCCATTTTCTGTCACAGTCAGTATGGTTGCCGTCTCATTGATAAGAGACATGCCAACTACATAGTCTTCTTTATGCATTCGGATGCCAATATTTCCAGCAGCGACTCTTCCCATACTCCTCAGATTTTCTTCGTGAAATCGAGTAGATTTTCCATGTTTTGTGGTGATAAAAATATCCTGTTCACCATTTGATACATGGGCATCAATCAATTCATCTCCTTCTCTGATTTTAAGTGCAATAAGTCCAGTGGCTCTTGGATGGCTGTAGTGTTTTAATTCTGTCTTTTTAACCAGACCATCCTTTGTGGCCATAATTATATATTTTCCTGCCTCAAAATCCTTCAAAGAAAGGATTGCCGCCACCCACTCGCCTTTTTCAAAATCTAATAGATTTACAATGCTCTTGCCACGGGCCAAACGGCTTCCCTCCGGAACCTCATGCACTTTTTTCCAATATACTTTTCCTTTATTGGTAAAAAATAACAGATAATCATGTGAAGAAGCTACAAACATCATTTCGACAAAATCTTCATCCTTGGGTTTGACACCTGTCATCCCTTTGCCACCTCTTCGCTGAGCTCGATACAAGCTGATGGCATTTCTTTTGATATAGCCTCTATGGCTGATAGTAACAACCATATCCTCCTCAGCTATAAGGTCTTCTAAATTTATATCCTTGGCATCTTCAATTATCTCTGTTCTCCTGTCATCACCATACTTATCCCGGATATTAATGGTCTCTTCTTTTATTATTTGAAAAACCATATCCTTGCTATTAAGGATTTCCTTGAATCGAGAGATGTCTTTTATGATTTGATTATATTCAGCTATGATCTTCTCTCTTTCCAAACCAGTCAGGCGGTGCAACCGCATATCAAGAATCGCTTGAGCTTGAATTTCAGAC
>DAOWOF010000240.1 GCA_030642205.1 Desulfobacteraceae bacterium
AGTTTGCGCCCGAATTTGCCGTAGCTTTAATCGATCTGATTGCGCAAATCCGCAGGAATAGTGAACTATTCCGAGGACTTTTGCGCATGAAGATCGGTTAAAGATATGGTGAAGTCGGGATGCAAAAATGCCAGGTTATTTATTGCCGAGCCCTTAAGACATACAAAGAGGATAAATCGAAAAATCAGGGAATCAAATAAAGGCGTTAAGCCATGACTCCCTTTCGTGATGCCTGCCTCAGTCTGTTCATGGTGGGCAAAATCCCCAGGGATTTTGTGTGAATTGCCATTTACCCCATGGAAATTTTGTCGAGTATGTTACAACCAAGGGCATAACCGGTACAGGGGATGTTATTCAAAACATTATAATTGATCTGGCAAAATTTGACTGGATGGGTAATGCGGAAAAACACCGGGCAAATTTTACCTGTGATTCCTCCTGCCGTCTCTGCCATGTTAATCTGGATTTAGCTCCTGGAATGCCAAGGGATGGATTTTTGGCCCATCGAGCTTATCTGCGGGGAGATACAGGCAAAAAATGTGCTGAATGTCAGCCTCATGTAGGGCATAAAAATACGGCCGACATGGTAAATCGTTATTTCAAGAAACAACTATAAACCTTTAGGGTCTTTTACAAAATAAGAGTTGCATTTGATGCTCAGATTTAGGATCGGACAAAGATGGTATGAAGTTGAAAATAGCTAAAGCAGGGTTTTTCGTTCTGTCTGTGCTGTTGGTCCCCATGTCTGCAGCAGTTGGTGCTGAAAAATATCTTAACACTCCCAAAGAGCTGGTTATTAAACTGAGATTTACCAAGGAAGCGATTAGTTGTATTGAATGTCACGCAAGAAAAATGCCTGGGACTGTGGAATACTGGAAGGAAGGCCGTATGAGCCATGCAAAATTGGCAGGCGGCGCTGTGACAATCCCCCAAACCTCCTTGCTGCTATATGTCGTTTTTGAAACAGAAAAAGGATTACGCAGTATGTATTGTGCAAAGCACAATAGGATCAAACATTGCGATTAGTCAATGTGCTAAAATTCATAATAATATCCTTTTTAAAGCCTGCTCCAAATCATCTCGAAGATCTTCGTAAGCCTCGCAACCTACGGATAACCGTACCAGTTCATCCAAAATGCCGGCCGCCTCTCGATCAGATTTTGGTATGGAAGCATGGGTCATAGAAGCAGGATGTTCAATTAATGATTCCACGCCCCCCAGTGAAACAGCCAAGGTGATCAAGTTCAAATGATTCATCAAGGTTTTCCCACCTTCCAGCCCGTTCTTTACCCCAAAACATATCATAGCACCAAAACCATCCATCTGCTTTTTGGCTATTTCATGTTGAGGATGCTCAGTCAGACCGGGATATTGTACCCAGGATACTTTAGGATGCTGCTTGAGGAATTTTGCCAGTTCAAGTGCATTTTCTTGGGCTTTTTCCACCCGAAGGGGCAGAGTGCGTACGCCCCGAAGAATCAACCATGCCTGGTGAGGATCCATTGTGCCGCCAAACAAATTCAGCACAGATCGTATTTTATTGTATTGTTTTTCCTTTTTAGAAATTATTGCACCGCCAACCACATCGCTGTGGCCATTTAAAAATTTTGTCAGGCTTTGTATGACAATATCCGCACCATGTTCAAAAGGACGCTGCAAATGCGGGCTGGCAAATGTGTTGTCTACTATCAAAATGGCATCATGATCATGGGCAATTTCAGCCGCTCCCTGAATATCGGTAATACTCATCGTAGGATTTGCCGGCGTTTCAATATAAACTACTTTTGTATTAAAACGCATGGCACTTTTTATTTTATCTAAGTCTGATGTATCAACAAAAGTGGATTGAACGCCAAACCGGCTAAATTCATTTTCAAGCACAACACGTGTAGGACCGTAAACAGAATTCGTACTGACGATATGGGAATCCTTCTCTAATAATGCAAGCAAAGTTGTGGTGATTGCAGCCATGCCTGTTGCTGTTGCTATTCCGGCAAAACCACCTTCCAGTGAGGCTATACAATCCTCCAAAGCCTTTGTCGTGGGATTGCCTATACGGGTATAAATAAAACCGGGCTTTTCTCCTGAAAATCTGGCGGCACCTTCCTCGACGCTTGGAAAAGAGAATGTGGAACTTTGGAATATGGGTACGGAAACTTCACCAAAAACAGGGTTTGGCAATCCGCCGGCGTGAATGGCTTTTGTTGATTTATGCCTGACATTAGAATGAGTTTTCATATATTGATTCCCTTCTTTTTTAGTATAATATTCCCAAAAAACTGAACAGTTACATAACAATACACGCCCCCATATGTCTTTGGATTACCAGACCCCGGCAGATATATATTTTAATGGCTTTTCCCAAAGAGAAATTTTATCGTAGATCAATTTTCCTACGGGACATTGATCTGTTTACTATCATTATTTTTAATTTCCAGGATTGTTTTCAGCTCAAAAATCTACCTTAAAAACCCTCGTTTTTTTGTCTTGACAATGGGGAGAACCTAATTGCATAATATAAATTATGCTGACAAGCTTGGTTTGTCAAGCACTTGGTTATGGATACTTTGCTCATCAAGAAAAGGCGACAACTATTCTGACACGGGGGAAGATTGACAATAAAAATCAATGGTGAGACCTTCGCGCTGTGGGGTTATTCCCATATTGCCCTCCTTGTTTATGATTTGTTTATCCAAAACGATTATCACCATAAAGCAGAGGGCAATTTCAGCTCTTTCATGTCGTAGATCTCTCTTTCTTCTACACTACCAAAAATTAAGTTTTATCATTTTTTCATCATTTTTAACAGGTTATTCAAATAGTTACCATGATATTGCTGGTTATAATCCTAATAACTGCTTTAAATGGCCTGTTTCTTGAATATATATTTTGCAAGAAAATTAACCCTATATTTTTTATCTGCTTAAGGAGATTCAAATGAAAAAAAGATTTAACCACCTCTTATTAATGATATGTTTACTTTTTGGTATTCAGACATCAGCGTATGCCGCTTTCAGAGTCCCTGGCCTTATTTCTGATCCTAACTGGCTGGTCGACGAAGAGATAGCAGACGAAGTCCCTGGATGGAATCAAGGCTATATCAAGTGCAAACGACCCTATGGAGGAGAAAATCCAATAACTGAAAATCAAAAAATTCTAAGCTCATGGGGATATAAGGCCAAACCCTTTGAAGAGATTAAAGATTTATTGCCCGAGCCGCATTATAATATGTACATGAATCCTGAGGTCTGGGGAACTTTCCGCATTAATGAGACCGCATGGGATCCTGTAAAACCCAGGGGGCCAATGTGGAATAAATTTATGACTCAGACCAAAAAAAATAAAAAGGAATGCTCTCTTGATGAAAAAAACTGGTTGAGAGGATATAAATACGGTATTCCTTTTCCTGATCTGGATGAAAACGATCCCAAGATTGGTGTAAAGCTGGTTTGGAATTATTTTAAGAGATATCAGGATAATGACAGAGAAGTGGATATGTGTATCTCTGTTAAAAATCGAAAAGGACATGTAAGGCATAACCTGCTGTTAAACAGGCGTTTACTGATGAATGCCAGGGTAAGGGATGATAATGTAACAGTGGATGGATTATATAAGACTAATCCACAAAATCTGGAATTTGTATATGCAACGCCCTATATAGCTCCATATAATCTTCGTGGAACCCTGCCCTTGTATTTCAGGTATGATGA
>DAOWOF010000038.1 GCA_030642205.1 Desulfobacteraceae bacterium
GCCGATTCTGGCATAAGCCTTACCAGCATAAATTGGTCTGATAGCCACTAAGGAACCATCTTCGATTACAAATTCAGTACAATCCTGGGCCATTCCGGCATCTAATTTACCGGACAGCCTGGAGGCCAGATCCTTGCCATCGACAGAAGCTCCAAGCAGCAAAATAGCCGGATCAACAGCCTTTACCTGATCAGCTACCACTGCTGAATAGGCATCTGTGGTATAGTCTTCAAGTTTAGCATCATCAGCCACTATAACTTTATCTGCGCCATAATTGCCTAGGGCGGCGGCCTTATCCTTAATATTAGAGCCAAGTAAAACCACGGTTAAATCCTGACCCAGAGCATCTGCCAGGCGTCGACCTTCACTGGTGATCTCATAGGTTACCTTTCGGATTTCTCCATTTCTTTGCTCAGCTATTATCATTACTCCCTGTGCCATTTGATATATCTCCTTATGAAAATATGTTGATTATAAGCACATTAATTAATTGATTTATCTGAAATATTACTCATTTATCAGAGCATCATTTTTACAATAATCATTTAATCAATCCAGCCTAGAGAATCTTAGCTTCTTCTCGTAGCAACCGTGCCAATTCGGCTGCCTTTTCCTCTGTTGTTTCGCCGTCAACAATTCTTCCTGGTTCCCTGGCAGGGGGCGGTTCCAGCGCAAGAATCTTGAGCTTCCTTGCGCCTTCTCCAAATTCAGACGCATCAAGACCGAGATCTGCCAAAGTTTTTACATCAAGAGGTTTTTTCTTGGCCTTCATAATGCCTGGCAAAGAAGCATAGCGGGGCTCATTTAATCCTTTTTGAGCTGTAATAACGGCTGGCAGGCTGGATTCAATAACCAATGCTGCTCCTTCAATGCCTTTGGTAGCCTTAAGTGATTTAGCATCTTCCGCCACTTCCAGTTTTTCAACTATTGTAACTGAAGGCATGCCTAGCAATTCAGCCAAATTCGAGCCAACAATGCCATTATCTTCATCAATGCCGCGTTGTCCTGTCAGAATTAAATCACATCCAAGATCTTTAATTGCTCCAGCCAAAGCCTTGGCTATTCCCAATGAATCGCTGCCGTCCAGCGCCTCATCACTAATCAGGATCCCTTTGTCCGCTCCCATAGCCAATGCGGTTCGAATAGATTCAGTAACCCTTTTAGGCCCAAGACCCACAACTGTCACTTCTCCGCCACATTTTGCCTTAACGCGCAAAGCCTCCTCTACAGCAAATTCATCATAAGGATTCATAACCCATTTGACATCATCGGTTACGATTGATTTGCTATCTGAAGAGATTTTAATCTGGGACTCGGAATCTGGCACCTGTTTAATGCACGCAATAATATTCACGTTCTCCTCCTTTCACCAAACACATTTAGATAACTTTAATTTCAGTTCCCCTGATCTTTTATCCAGAATATAGCCTTGATACATCTTCGTGCTTAAACGCTCAAATATGCTTTTTTATCAAAAATTCAGATGGACATCAATAACAGGCTTGTTTATATAGTGAGATTAAGTTCCGGGAACCTAACTTATTGTTGTTTCAATATCAAACTCCTTTCGATTTGACAATAATAAAAGCTCTTGGGGGAAGGTAGTCTTATCAGGAATCATTACGATGGACTCGTAAAAAGACACACCCCAAGCTGAAGGCGGGCAAATTTTGGCTTGGGATTGGGGTAGAACTATTTGAATTCGTTGCAAATGGCTGAGGAGGAGCAGCCATCCTCAGCCATGTAAAAAGGCATACTGACTTTTTTACATGGTTATTAATAAATATAACAAAAAAACTGCAGGTAAGGACAATGATAACCCAAATATATGAAATTCAAAATCCTCATGAGGCAGAAAGATGTATTAACGCAAAGGTCGATCATATAGGAAGTGTTTTGCTCTCTCAAGAAGATTGGCAGCAGCCAATGATAAAAGAAGTGATGCAACTTTCCTCCGGGACAAATGTTAAAAACAGCATTATTCCTCTTTTTATAGAAATTGAGACAATCTACTCAGTCCTCGATTATTATCGCCCTCACTGTATTCATTTTTGTGAAAACCTGACAGACGTTAACAGGAATCAACAAAATCTGGACAAAGTAATCCTCTATCAATCAAAAATTAAAGCCAAATTTCCTGAAATCAAAATTATTCGATCTATTCCCATCCCGCAACAAGGTTGTTTCCCCTATTTCCCATCTCTTGGAATAGCAGCCTCGCTTGAAAAGGTGAGCGATTATTTCCTTACAGATACCTGGTTATCCCAAAGTCCGGTCAATGGATACATAGGCATTACAGGGCAAACTGTTGATTGGGAAATTGCAAGGAATCTGGTACAAAAAAGCAATATCCCTGTAATTTTGGCAGGGGGGCTATCACCTGATAATGTATATAGTGCCCTTATCAGAGTCGCGCCGGCCGGAGCAGATTCATGTACACTCACCAATCAGATAAATAGCGAGGATAAGCCGATTCGCTTTAAAAAAGACCCATTGAAAGTACAAAAATTTGTTCAGGAGGTCAGGCGAGCAAAACAGGATCTATTAATTAAAGGATGGTAGATGGCACTTTTTAGGGCGCTATCAAGATTGGTTTTCTATCCTGGCTGAGGCGAGACTAAATTCTTTGGCAATCAGATTCTCAAATTCCTTACCAATAAACTTGCGGTTATTTTTTAAATACCATTTAAGGTCGTTCCAATAGTCTTTAAGGGCCTGTGAGTCATTAATTATTGATACAATGTTTTTAATTTCTAGAAGCTTTGCTCCTTTTAAGGTATCTTTTCTTAATTCATAAAGATCATTTAGTTGATGTTTTTGTTCATTTGTAAAACCAATCTCCAAAGATTTTTCAAGTAGATCATCTATGAAGTTATGAAGTTCATCAAATTCAGTAATAATGTTCATATGTTCTTTTGTCTGGAATAAAAGAATATTATTAACTTCAATCTGTCTCAGTTTAAAGGCATCTTCCATCAGTATTTCATAATCCTCCGTATAAAAAGGATATGCCCTTAGATCCCTTAAGCCGTTATGAAAATATTCCTTTAGCTGATCAATGTCATTAATAGTATTCATATAAGAAATTTTTTGAGACACCGATATAACATCTTTAAAATCAATAGAAATTATATCCGGATAATCTTCATCTTTAAGGCTAATCCCCACATTTGCGTTGAATAGCCCTTTAATCAAATCATCATCCCATAATTGCTCGATGTGCAATTCATTAAAAAAGTTATTGACCGCCTCATACCGATTCTCAATATTACATGTTAAGGGTAAATAATTTATGGAAATTGGAGCATTCGATTTTTGAATCATTTTTGCTCCCAAAAGGCCAATTAGTATAAGTTTAATTTCGTTTAAATAAGTTAAACTGCCACTAATCTTTTCATATCCAAAGATCCGAACCTTATCACCATCCAGTTGATTCAAGATAAAATGCCTTATTTGCTCATCTACCTTATGAAATGCCGTATAAAATCGTTTGGCTTCAAAAAAATGCTTCTGAAAAGTACGATAAGCAACATTGAAAAATGTTCTTTTTCTATATATATATATTAAAGGAACTTTCATGGCCTCATTTACTATATCTGAAAATTCAATGTAACGGATGCCAGCCAGGCTAAAAAATCGTTCCAGCGCAAAAATCATCTTGCCAGGAAGCATCGCCTCTGGGCCAGAGCAACCTTTTTCAAGGCATGCTTCAATGTAGGCTGTTGGTGTGACACCTCGTGGGAGGTCATTTTTTTCATAGGCCTCAAGGGCACAGAAAAGCCTGCCTTTTTCAATATATATTTTTTCCAGCTGGTCTGGAAATGTTGTCTTTTTATCAATGATGTTATGACTCATCCTCCGCATAAAAAAAAGTTTATTAGCCAGGTCCTCCCGGATCGGATCCTCTTTGATAGCAGAAAACATGATAAATGAAAAAATAAAAAAGGCATCAAAAATGTCCTTATCTTGCAAAGCAAGGACTTCATGTAAGCTGGCCAGGGAAAATTCTCCCCGGAGAATATGGTGGATTAAGCTATGGACCTTTACCAAAAAGAGCAAGTATGATGTACCATTTTTGTCCAGGTAGTATCTTTGCGGAATCTTCTCCATTTCCATAAAAAACGCGCCAACCTCAGCAAAGTCGGCGGGGTTGATTTTGTCTTTATACATTTCCCGTAAATGAGGTACTCTCCCAATTTCCTGGAAAATACATGTAAATATAAGAGCATTAAAGATTGACTGATTTTTGCTCAAATGATTGACGATTTGTTTCAGAGCATCAATCTGGGCATCATTTATTCCCACGATTCCTGTTGCCCAGTCTCCAAATTCCTTTTGAGCCTGGGTATGCAGGTATTGTAGATCCTGAAAATCATCCATATCATTACGGATTAAGGCCTGTAATTTTCTGGTAACGAGAAGGATATGTTCGGTTATCGTTGATTCAGGATTGAGATCCAATTTATAGTCAACTTCTTTTAAGGCAGTAAATTCAGGAAGAATAAAATTCAAAAGGGAGGGGGCATGATGATAAAGCCGATTAAGATCAGAATAAACATTGTTAGGATAAAAGATAATATTCAGAATATTAAGGTTTAAAAATTCTCTCAGCTCCTTTACCTTTTTAAACCATTTATTTTGCTTGTCAGAAAATTCAATATTTCCTCCAGGCTGCTCAAAAATCGCGAAATGGCATTGATAGAAACTTTCCAGGTTTGAAAATACCTTTTCCAGATCGAGTAATTCTTCTAATGAGAGATCAGAGATAAGACATCCAGCGATTTTTTTGGAAATGGCCGCAAATTTTTCAATATTTTGATCCATATCTATGAAATTCACATTAAGAACTCCGTTGTCCGAATCTATTTTGAAAAATATCCCGGTCCCTATAATAAATGAGGTTCCAACCTTATGGAGATGCTCCCGAAATTTATTAATAATGGTTAAACTAAGAATGGCAGGCTTTATAGCACCTGCCTCTTCCTCCAGTTTCATAATCTGGTTGTCTATCTCATCCGGCGCCATATCCCCCAATACAGGATTGAAATTGATAGTTTCACCATGCATCAAATTTGTCGTGATCCATAATAGTACAGCCACACATTCACTGTTCATTCTTTCAAAAAGATATCTGGTTCCATGGAATTCGATATTTAAAAACTTTCTGATGAATATCGGAAGTTGTAAAGAATCAACCCTTAGAAATAAATCCTCATATTTTTGGACTGACTTAATCAGCCTGATAACATTTTTAATCCTGGATAGTTTTCTGTCATTATAATTAGCCAAAACCTCTTTTTCCATAGGGCCTTTTTGAGTAAGATCCGACCAGTTATAAAGGAATTCAAGGTGATTAATCATCATCAACAGTTTTCGAATGAGTTTATTATGAATTCCCCCCATGGCAATAGTTTTTTCATCTAACAGTCTGTTCCAGTCAAGATCCAGGTTAGAGACAACTTGTACAATTAAATCGTTTAAATAAAATAACTCTGTAAGCTGCTCCTGAATTAACTCGGAATTACTAAAGGCCACCATCTCTGCCATGGACATCAATCTACAGTAGCGAATTAAATTCATGGATGTTTGAGGATCATATGTCCGTGCACAATCTGATAGAGGCTTTAAGGACTTTTCATTCATTTTGCCTGAAATAATTCTTTCCATTGTAGTATGCCCCAGCACTATATGATAGGCCTCTTTCAACTCTCCATAGCCAAATCCAAAAAAGGACAGTATTTCAATGTTTTTAAGAACTTTAGTCTTTGGGCCATCAATATTATCGGGATTCAGATAGGATTGGATCCTTTCCAGGTGCTTTATCTTGGACATCAACAGGATTACATCGTTTAAAGATTTAAACCTTCTTGAACCGTTTTCCAGAGGTCGTCTTAATCGGTCAATATACAGTTGATGCAGCCCTTTGAAATGTCTATTTTTTTTAAGCCTTTGAAGAACATTCAGAGAACTTATCAGATAATCAAAAGAATCTCTATAATCAGCTATCAGGTTTGGTGAACATCCTGTAAGGTTTGATTCCAGTAGCTTCTTCTTAATGTCATTATGGCTAATTTTTAAGGGTTTCTTTTCTCCTAAATACGTTATTAAATAGGTTGGAAGATAGCCGGAAAAAGAAAATTTCTGGACCCAATCATCCTTGATAATGTTTGGAACCAATGATCCTGAAGATATTATATTAAAAAAGATGGAGAGTAGTCTGGAGCAGTTTTTTTCCTGATCAACCAAATATGAATTATCGTTAAGTTGAAAATTCAGATATGGAAGATTATTGATCTCTTGAAGGGATATATTGTCCAGGAGTTTTCCTCCCAGGAGATCATTGACAACTTCTTGCTCGACATAAAGGGGGCTTAAATATTGTTGGAAATCGAAGATATTGACCTGAATTGGCTTTTTTACCTTAAGAGTGTATTTTTTCTTGGTTTTAAAAATATGGGTAAATAGTCCAAAATTTTTCTCCTCTTGGCGCGTGTTGAAAACAACCCTGACAGACTTATTTGTTTTGGGAGTATAATGGTTGGCAACAATATAAATTTCGCCATTCGGTTTAAGCAAATTATATAGCTTCCAAAGGATATAAATGCCATATTGATTCAGGCGCTTCCTGGAATAGGTCTCCTGGGAAAGCGTACTAAAATTGCCTAATCGAATAGTTTCATAAAGATCCCTTGTAAAAACAACAAGGTCAAGAATCTGATCAAAATTTTGGAGCTCATCTAAAGAATCAATAACGATAAACTTATGGTCTTGAAATCGCAGAGCCAATTCACCGCTGATTAAATCATCCGGGTGGGTAACTAATCCTATAGTATACTGTTCTTGACAATATTTTTTATGATGGCGTCGAACAATTTTAGTGATTTCTTCAACTTTGGTCTGAATATGTGTAAGTGTATTTGATATCAGATGGACAGGGATAAGATAATAGAATTTTCCTATACTGGAAAATCTTATTAACAGACCTATTTCTTTATAAATACGATTGAGTGTTTTATGGTTTGTTTTAATATCTTTAGGATTATCCAGGGAAATGGATTGGATCAGTTCAAGATCTTTTGGTTTAAGGCGGTCATAGACCTCATATAATCCAAAGCCATAGGCATTACCTCCAAATCTGCTTTGGAGTTGAGATGGATGTTTAAGGGAGGGAAAAGTCCCCATAGGGATATCCCGTAATTCAATTCCCAATTGTTTAAACTGTTCTGGTTTGATTATCTGGAAAGAATCTTCTTCCCAAAAGGTTCTTGTAGGAATGGGGTCTATGGTATTCATTTAGCCTTGGTAAAAAGAGTGAAGAGCATATATCGTGGCTGAATGAAAAATACTGGTTTTCGTTCAGACATTATTGATCTTCCTAAAGCCAGCGTTTGCGAAGGTTATAAAGCTTGCTGTTTCTATAGGACTCGATTGCACCTATTGAAGAAGGGGCCAAATAAGATGCCTTTATATCAGGGTTGTTTCTTAGTTCTTCAGTTGAATCCGCATATGCTATTTTTCCATATTCCATTACATATCCGTAATGGGCGTATTTAAATGCCATGTTGGTATTTTGCTCACTTATCATCAAACTGATACACTGGTCCTGATTAATTTTTTTGATTATTCGGAATATCTCACGCACCATAATAGGTGCGAGCCCTAATGAAGGTTCATCTATTAATAAAAATTGTGGCCGGGCCATAAGTGCCCTGCCAATGACAAGCATTTTCAGCTCACCACCGCTTAATGAACCTGCCAATAATTTTTTTCGGGCAAATAGAGCTGGGAAATAATGATAAACAAGATCCAGATCTTTTCGTGAATTTTTTCCATTCCGACTAGCGGTACCCACCTTTAAATTCTCTTCAATAGTGAGATTCCTGAATTCCTGCCTGCCCTTGAGAACCTGAATAATACCTTTGAGAGTGATTAGGCGAGAAGATAAGGAATGGATGTCTTCTCCCTCATAATTAATAGATCCATAAATGATCTTTCCATCATAATGACTAATCAAGCCTGAAATAGCATTTAGAATTGTTGTCTTGCCAGAGCCATTACTGCCGATCAAGGCCACAATCTGACCTTTTTTAACAATTAAGGAGACATCTTTTAATACTGGAATCGAATCAGAGTAGGCAACGCTGATATTGTTTACTCTTAATTTGATGTTATTTTCCATGCAAAGAAAACCAATAATTTGATGGCATTGCTAAAAGCATTTCAAGAAAAGGGCCACCGTCTAAAATATAAGATAATATTATGCCATATTCCGTACAGACCCTTGGGCTGAAATAATATAAAAAGTACAATGATAATACCAAGACTAAACTCACGTAAAGCAAGATTGGTCAGGGCAGGATCTATCAAAAGATCATTTTTGGTTGCAATATCGGTAAGAAAAATCAAAAATTCATTTAAAATGACAATAAAACAAGCCCCCATTATAGAACCTGAAATGCTTCCTAAGCCTCCAATAATAATCATAGCAATAAATTCAATAGATAGCCAGAGATTAAATAGTTCTGGTGTAATTGCCAGCATATGTAAAGTAAATAATCCACCAGCAAGACCTGTGTAAAAAGAGCTCATGGCAATAGACAGCATTCTGAATTTTACGACCGAAATGCCTAGAGCTTCAGTAGCCCGAGGATTAATTCTTAAAGCGGAAAAAGCCCGTCCATAGGAAGTGCGCGTTAAATTAACAGCCATCCAGGTAAAAGCAACCAGACACAAAAAAACAATATAGTATACGATACGATCATCATTTAAATCCAGACCCAAAAAACTTGATTCATTAATAATAAGACCTTCCTGGCCTCCGGTAAGGGGCATCCACTTAATGAGGTGATCAAAGATAAGTTGCCCAGCCAAGGTAATAAAGGCCAAATATATAAATCGAAGACGTGCCGCGGGGATACAAAAACCAATAGCAAATAAAACTGTAAGAGTACCGGCAGCTGGAATAGCCAGAAAAAAAGACAATTCCAATTTAGAAACCAGGATCGCAGTTGTATAAGCTCCAATGCCAAAAGATGCTCCTTGCCCCAAAGAAATTTGGCCGGTACTCCCGGTCAGGAAATTAAGGCCGACGGCGGCCATGGCATAAATTCCTGCTGTATTAAGAAGGAATAAAACATAGGGGCAGCAAAGAAAAGGAAGCACAGCAAGGAACAACAGGCCACAACATAATGATATCCTGCCAAAACCTGTTGTAAAAAGTGTTAAATTTTTGATATATGACTCATTGAAAGCCCCACATGAATATATTTGAAGTTTACTCATAATTGCTCAACTCATATTCGGTCGCTTCATAAAAAGGCCATAAGGCCTGAAAAACAAAAGCAAAACCATGAAAAAATAAGGGCTGATTTCTCCTAAAGAAGTGGATATATAAGCGCTAGTCAAGGTCTCAAGCAGGCCAATTATAAGGCCTCCAAAGATAACTCCGGAGATACTATATAATCCGCCTATAATTACTACAGCAAAGACTTTAAGGCCTGTCCAGGTTATTTCATGAAGAGTCAGTCCTTTTATGATGGCTAAACCTATTCCACCCATGGATGCCAATACTGCTGCAAGGGCCCAGGAGAATGAAAACATTTCTTTTACATTTACACCAAGCGAAAAAGCAGCAGACCGGTTATCGGCTGCTGCCCTCATAAAAATACCAAAGGAAGAAAATTTAATGAACAAAGCAATCGTAATCAATAAAACAAGCATTATTATAAAGATGCTTAACACGCTATAAGGAGCATTAAGATTTGTCCATTGTAATGTAAATTTTGTCGGAAAATCAAAAGTATAACAATGGCCCATATTAATCATTAAGGTCAGAAATCCTTCCAACATTGCAGCTAAGCCCACTGTCAATATGATTGGATAAATTATAGGCTTTCCAGCTAAAGGTCTCAGGATAACAGATTCGACCAGATACCCCAAACCAAAGCTTCCCAGTAATGTTAAGACAAAAGCAAGGGAAAGGGGCAGTTTAGCCCAACAGGCAAGCATCAAAAAAGAAAATGCCCCCATGGCAACAAATCCACCATGAGCAAAATTAAAAACCCCTGTAGCCCTGTATATAATTACAAAGCCAAAAGCGGATATAGCATAGAGACAACCTAAAAACATTCCATCCACTATTAATAGAAACAATAATTCCATAAAAAAAGAATAGACCTCCGGGAAGATAATGTTTTGTAAAATGACCTTTAGGGTTATATGGTTAAAATTTTTATTGTCGTTTCAACAGGCTCTGATTTACTATCACAAATCCGGATATAACTTTTAAACAGGAACTCATTTTCTCCAGAAGAAATTGCACTTATAAGCGCCTGATATTTATCAGAAATAAATTGTCTGCGGACCTTGCCTGTCCTGGTCAATTCTTCATCATCAGCATCCAGTAATTTATGCAGTAAAACAAACTTATGTACTTGCATAGCCTTGGCCAGGTGTGTATTTACAGTCTGTATTTCTTTTTTAATAAGTTCCTCAACAGCAGGTTGCTGGCATAGATCGATATATGAGTAAGATATTATCTTCCTCGCTTTAGCCCAGCTGGCTACGCTTGAAAATTCAAAATTAATCAAGGCCGAAAGAGGTGGGTTCTTAAGCCCGACAACTACAATTTCTTTTATATAAGGACTGGATTTAAATCTTGCCTCAATTACCTCCGGTGATAAAATTATCCCTTCTTCTGATTGAATAGCATCTGCTTTTTTCCCTGTAATAACCAGATGATTATCCTCATCAAAAAAACCCCTGTCTCCAGTGTGCAGCCATCCATCCACTATTGCTTTGGCCGTAGAATTACCATCCTGATAATAACCGACAAAATTGGATTTACTGCTTATTAATATTTCCTGATCATGTCCAATCATAACCTTAAATCCAGGAAGGGGTTTCCCTACCGTACCCGGTTTAACTTCCTTATCAGAGTGAAATTGAAATGGCCCCCCACTCTCAGGCAAACCATAGCATTGTTTTAAATTTAAACCATTTATCCTGAAAAAATTTATAATATCAGGACTAATAGCATAGCTCCATGTAAAAGCCGTATGAGTCCTAAGGAGTCCAATGCGATCCAGAAGAGGTTGTGATATAATCAAACCTAAAAACCAATGAAGTATTTTAAGATGAATATGAACAGGCTTTTTTTTGTATTCCAGGTCTAGTACAGTCTTGCCTATTTTTTGAGAAAAGTTGAAAAGGCTTTGTTTGATAAATCCGGAGGAGGCTATTTTGGCCTTTATGTTAGTGGCCATATTTTCCCAGAATCCAGCAGGTTCCATTAGAATTGTTGGACCGATTTCCCTGAGATCATACATAGCAGTTTTCCTGGTTTCCGGAAAATTGATGGTAAGGCCGCCTACCAAAGCAATTCCTACCCCCCATAACTGCTCAACTATTGTAGCCGTAGGATTTATTGAAAACCATCGATCTCCAATACCTATAGGCACTGTCTCCAGCCATTTACTAATTATCTCAATAAGATTTTCGTGACTCAGCATTGCCAATTTTGGAGAATCAGTGGTCCAGGAAGTCGTAAGCATCAATGCAATATCTTTAGGGCTGCCTTCCCACAGCCTGTGATTAAAGAAATCAGGTTGATCTCTGTCGAGTTCTTCTCCCAGCTCATATAATTGCCGAAAGCTGATCAGCCAGGGATTATCTGAAAAAAGCTCCATACCGTTAGGATCAATATAGATTAAACCACGAATATGAGGAAGGCTGTCCCTTGAAAAAAGGAGTTTATCAAATTGTTCCTGATCCTGAACAAAAACATAAGCAGCCTGAATACGCTTTAATTCATCTACTAATTCCTCTGCCATAGCAGAAGTAAAGAGATTTACCGTAATAGCGCCAATTGATTGAACACCAAGGGTGCTAAATAGCCATTCCGGATTATTATTGAGAACCAATCCTACATTTTCATCCTTTTTAAGGCCAAGGGCGATTAGCCCAAGGGAAACAAATTTTGTATATCGAAAATAATCGTGCCAATTATAAGTTTGCCAGATACCATAGGCTTTTTCCCTGATAGCGATCTTGTTTTTTTTAAATCTGTCCGCCTGACGGGACAAGATCTGAGGCAAAGTACATGCCGTCTTAAAGGATAACAAGGTCTCATGATCTATTCGTTCATTTTTTTTTCTGATTGCAAACATTATAACTTGATAATCACTCTGAGGTAGATTTGCTTTTTATAACCGGGTAAAAAATTATTCTGCGCCTTTTTACTCGGCGGAAGTAGACCGCCTGTCTGTGCATGCCGCATGCAGACATGGCATAGGTCTGTTGATGGAGCTTTTACGAGTTCATTATTTTTTTAGAAAGTAGAAGAATCACCTAAGTAAGCTTCTATTACCTGTGGATGATCTTGAATAAAATCAGGTGATCCTTCAGCCACTTTGACTCCAAAATCAAAGACAACAATTTTTTTTGAGATATTCAATACAACAGGTAGATCATGTTCGATTAAAATTATTGTTAGATTCCATACTTCATTCAAGGTGGTTACAAAACGGATCATTGCTTCTTTTTCTTCAAATGTAATTCCAGTAAAAGGCTCATCCAGTAATAATAATTTTGGCCCCAAAGCAAGTGCCCGACCAAGAGCAACCCGTTTTTGCATCCCTTGTGATAATTCCTCTACCAATGTATTACGAATTGGTTCAATTTCAAGAAACGAAATTAACTCTTCAACAATTTCTCTGTGATAGACCTCATTTTTTTTAACAGACCTTGAGAAAAGTGATGCCTCTATAAAATTATAACTCTTATGCATATGACGGGCTAATAACAGATTGTCCAATACGGAAATTCCTTGAAAAAGCTCAATATTTTGAGAGGTACGGCTAATTCCAAGATTAATAATCTGATGGGTTGGTAAGCCGGTTATAACTTTATCATTAAAAAGTATGTTTCCCCCCTGATATTGGTAGTTTCCTGTAATACAATTTAACAAACTGGTCTTCCCGGCACCATTAGGCCCAATGATGGAGAGGAAATCTCCTGTTTTGACTGTAAGATCAATCTTATTAAGGGCAGTCATACCACCAAATTTTAAAGAGATTTTATTCATTTTCAAATCCGCTTGTATTTTATCCAAACGGATGTCAACTAACACACTGGGGTCTCTTTGAAAAGATCTCATTTAAAGATTAAACTCTTTATATTGGATTGTATTGTAAACAATTCTAATCTAAAACAAATAGTTACTATGTCTTGGGAGTTGTCTATAAATAACTTAAACATCTCGCATCTTATCTTTGGCTGATCTTTGATGTCCTCAACGCAGCGCAAAACTACGCCTGTGGCTTTGTTCAGCCAAGTCAACCAAATCTATAACCTGAATATGAGTACGATATTGTCCATCTTAATTTCCAGACAATTCCTTGGCATATTAGAATACTTTACTTGACTATCTTAAAAAGATATAGTCAAAATTTATTTTTATGAATTAAATTTACGAGATATTTTTATTTTTTGTCAAGGATTAATGTATTCTTATAATAAGTTTAACAGCAAATTTATATTTAGCTGTATACTATATTGAAAATATATTTATTATTATAACATTACCCCATATATTTAAGGGACAGATTATGACCAACATTCGCAATTTTAGCATTATTGCCCATATCGATCACGGAAAATCAACTTTAGCAGACCGTTTAATA
>DAOWOF010000114.1 GCA_030642205.1 Desulfobacteraceae bacterium
ATGGCTGGAAGCATGACAGTTGACAGCTCTGACAAGCAGACCAGGTTTATGCGATTCTGTGATTCTTTTAATATTCCGATAATACTGCTGGTTGATACTCCTGCCTACCTTCCAGGTAAACATCAAGAGCATACCGGAATCATTCGTCATGGAGCAAAAGTCCTGTACGCGCTTTGTGAAGCCACTGTTCCAAGGGTTGTAGTTGTTATCAGGAAATCCTATGGCGGAGGAAATCTGGGAATGGGGATTGTGCCTGGAATGGGAACTGATATGGTTTATTATTGGCCCATTGTTGAGGTTGGCGTCTTAGGGGCAGAAGCGTCTGTAAACCTCTTTTTTGGCAAGGAAATCATGGCTGCTGATAACCCTGAAGAGATGCGAGCCAAAAAGCTTGAAGAATATTCCGCTTTATATGCTAATCCTTTACGGGAGGTGTCGGCTAATTGGGCTATAGAAGATGTTATAGATCCAAAAGAAACCAGAAAAGTTTTGGTCAATGCATTAAAGCTGCTCTCTACTAAGGATAATACTCCTCATATTTCAAAACGTCATGGCAATATACCATTATAAGATTTTTTTATTAAGTTAATGGCGTCTGGGAAGCTATCAGAGCTTGCGGCATAAAGCCTTTCTCGGATAGCTTTTTTAAGTCATATTAAGGAGATTATTGAATGGCAGGGATAAAAATACAATTTCTGGGGCATTCCGGCTTCAAAATCACGTCTTTGGAAGGGAAAATATTATTTATTGATCCATGGCTCAATGGAAATCCTTTAGCTCCTGTTAGTGTGGATAAAATCGATAAGGCCGATTTTGTTTTGGTAACGCATGATCATTTCGATCATATGGGGGATGCTCCTCAAATTATACAGGCCACTGGCGCGACCCTGATCTGTATGCCTGAAACAATCGAAAGATTAATAATAAAGTCTGAAATCCAGGAATCCCAGGTAATTTTCGGGATGGGCATGAATATCGGAGGAACGGCTAACCTGGATGGCATTTCAATCACCATGACACAAGCCTTTCATTCCGCGCAAACAGCTAATCCTGCTGGATTTATAATTAAACTGGAGAATGGATTCACTATTTATCATGCAGGTGATACCGGCGTTTTTGCCTCAATGAAGACCTTGGGAGATATCTATAAACCTGATTTGGCAATGTTGCCGATAGGCAGTGTATTTACCATGGATCCGGTTCAGGCTGCCTATGCGGCAGGGCTTTTGGGAGCTGGCATTGTAGTTCCGATGCATTATGGAACCTTTCCTGTTCTGGAACAGGATCCATTATCTTTTATTGAGATAATGAAGAGAGATGCTCCTGATAAAGAAGTAATTATAATCGAGCCAGGCCAGGAAATGGCTTTTTAAGGATAGACTCATGCCAAAAGAATATACACATCAGAATTTAGATGAAGTTATTTACTCCATTAGCGGCCATTATGCTATTGACAAGGAAACTTCTATTATGTTTAATGGCAAACGATTAATGTATGTTATTGGCAATGCTAAAATAGATGCGTCTTGCTGCGGGGAAGGGGGCTGTCGTTATGCCCTGATTCCTGGTTATATTTTGGCATGGAAAGAAACGCTAAATGATAAAGGTGAATTTATAACAAAGGTAGAACCTGTAAAAGATAAGGCTTCCAGAAAGGAAATTTTTAACATCCTTCAAAAGAAGGAGATTATTACCCAAATCGAATTTTGGTGATGGTTATGTGCCTTGACAAAATAACCTCAAAAAATTCAGGGAAGACTATTGTTTTTATTTCATATGCAGCGCCTGAATGGAAACTGCTAATTTTCTGGTTTTCGTTTGTGCGTTATGCAGCGCTTAAAATGTTGAATTCATCGATCTTATAAGGAGGTTTTTGGATATGGTAGGAATTGTCTCTTATGGAGCGTATATACCAAAATTTAGAATTGATCGCAAAATTATTTATCAGGCTATGGGATGGTTTGATGGCGGAACCTATCAACCAGGAGAGAAAGCTGTAGCCAATTTTGATGAAGATAGTATTTCGATGGCTGTTAACAGTACCTATGATTGTTTAACGGATATTGATTCCAAGGATATGGATGCGCTGTTTTTTGCAACTACTACCGCGCCATATAAGGAAAGATTGAATTCTGAAATTATTGCGACTGCCTGTGATTTGCGGAATGATATTCGTAGCGCTGATTATTCCAATAGTGTCAAGGCAGGGACCACAGCATTACTTGCCGCTATTGACTCCGTTAAGGCTGGATCAGCCAAAAATGTTGTTGTTGCTGCCGCTGATTGCAGGGTTGCCAAACCAGGAAGCTCTCAAGAGGAATTTTTTGGTGATAGCGCCGCATCGTTGGTTATTGGCGAAGATAATATAATCGCCAATCTCGTTGGATCTCATTCTGTTTCCTATGATTTTCCTGATTGCTGGAAATCCAGTACAGATAAATATCATCGACAATGGGAAGATCGTTTTATAAGAACAGAAGCATATTCCAAATTCATATTGGAAGCTATCTCAGGTTTAGTAAAAAAGACGGGGCTGGATATTAATTCGGTTTCCAAAGTTGCTTTTCCATGCTTGTATCCAGGTGACTTTAAAAAAATTGGAAAGATGTTAGGCCTGGGTCTTGAAAAGCTTCAAGATCCAATGATTGCAAATGTAGGATATACAGGAGCCAGTAATTCATTAATGCTTTTGACAGCAGCTCTTGAAGATGCCAAACCAGGGGATAAAATTATTGTGGCCAGCTTTGGCAGTGGTAGTGATGCCCTCTTGTTTGAAGTTACAGAAGAAATAGAAAAGATAAAAGGAAATCGAAGAGGAATAAAAAAACATCTGGCTGCCAAAAAGGCGCTTACAAACTACGAGAAAATGCTGGCTTTCAGGGATATCTTACCCGTTGAAAAGGGAATTCGAGGAGAAACCGCAGGCACGTTTACCAGTTTTTCTACAGTCTGGAGAGAACGTAACCTGGTGATGGCTCTTTATGGTTCCAAATGCCAGGCATGTGGAACACCTCAAATACCAGCACAACGAATTTGTGTGAATCCTGATTGCGGAGCTATTGATCAAATGGAACCGTATAAATTTGCAGGCAGGAAGGCAACAATATTTACATATACTGGCGATAATCTGGCTTATACACCTTCTCCTCCCGCAATATACTGTATTGCTGATTTTGAGGGAGGAGGAAGATATTGGTTTGATATTACTGATGCAGATCTTGATGCTGTTGAAGTCGGAATGGAAATTGAACCAACTTTTCGCAGGAAATATAAAGATGATAAACTCGGAATGCATATCTATTTCTGGAAAATGCAGCCGATTATGCAATAAAGGTTTAAATTGAATATTCAATTGATCCAGATACATATTATAAATCAGGTAACTCAAAATCAGGGATCTATTGCTTAAGAGGCGTTTTTTTGAGGAGGTAAAAATGAGTAAAGGAATCAGAGATAAGGTTGCAATTATCGGGATGGGGTGCACCAAATTTGGTGAGCATTGGGATAAAGGAGCCGAAGATCTATTAGTAGAATCATATGTTGAAGCCATTGCGGATGCAGGGATAGAGAAAAAAGATATCCAGGCTGTATGGTATGGCAGTTGTAATGATGAGTATAGCTTTGGAAAATCGGCAATAGCTCTTAGCCAAACACTTAAACTTCCCTTTATTCCGGTAACAAGGGTTGAGAATATGTGTGCTACAGGGTCTGAGGCCATAAGAGGAGCTGCGTATTCAATTGCGGCTGGGGTCCATGATGTTTGTTTGGCTATTGGAGTTGAGAAACTTAAAGATACCGGTTTTGGAGGTCTTGGAGAAGTAGCAGCGAATTCAGGGCTTAAAGGCAAGCTGATTTTGCCTTCTTATAGCGGACCAGGAGGATTTGCTCTTCTGGCTACAAAATATTTTGCAAAGTATGGTCTTTCTGCTGAAAAAGGGAAGGAAGTATTGGCAATGGTGTCAGCCAAGAGCCATGCAAATGGATGTCTTAATCCAAAGGCTCATTTACGAAAGCATATTACTGTTGAAATGGTAATGAAGGCTCCCATGATTGCATGGCCCCTTGGATTGTTTGACTGCTGTGGCGTTAGTGACGGCTCAGCGGCAGCAATAGTATGCAGAGCTGATTTGGCAAAGAATTTCAGGGATGATCCTGTTCTGATTAAAGCTATGCAGATTGCTGCCAGTTCAGGTGAAGAACTTATGTATCAAGGCTCATGGGATGGCTCTTATGTTATGACAGGGGCACACTGCGCAAAAAAAACCTATGAAGAGGCAGGGATAAAGAACCCCAGAGAAGAAATTGATATGATGGAGGTTCATGACTGCTTTTCTATCACTGAGCTTGTTACCTATGAAGATTTACAGATTTCAGCCAGAGGCAAGGCGCCGGATGATGTAAAAGATGGTTTTTATAATCTTGACGGCAAAATTCCCTGCCAGCCTGATGGCGGCTTAAAGTGCTTTGGTCATCCTATTGGCGCCAGTGGTCTGAGGATGATGTATGAGATGTACAAACAACTCCAGGGCAAGGCAGACAAAAGGCAGCTTAAAGATCCAAAAATAGGGCTCACCCATAATATGGGCGGGGTTCCTTATCAAAATGTTGTTAGTATTAATATACTGGGTCTCTAATCTAAAATGTGAAATCAGTATTATAGTTATGAAAGGGAGGCTAAAATAGCCTCCCTTTTTTTAGTCAGTATCCAAACCAAAACAAGATGTTTTTTTCAAGTTCAAGTTGTTCAGGCTCTAGTTAAAGGCCTAATTCCTGTGCTACTATTTCCCGATGGAAATCAGCATCCCCATAACTGCTCCCCCCAGATTTGATTCGTCTAAAATAGAGCTGAAGATCGTGTTCTTCCATAAAACCGATTCCGCCTGTGGCCTGATGAGCCAGGGCCTGGAGATTACGGCATGAATCACTAACCCATGCCTTGGCCATGGATACCTCTTTATCACATGGTAAAGCAGCGCTGATTTTACTTGCTGCCATATAAGTCATCCATTTAGATGTTTCAAGGTAGGTCAGGATATTGGCACAATGATGCTGAACAGCTTGAAAGCTTCCGATCTTTTGGCCAAACTGCTCTCTTTCATTAGCATTTTCCAGAGTTAGCTCCAAGGCTCTTTGGCCGCCTCCAACAAGCTCGGCACACTTGGCAATTGCAGCGTATTTAAGTACTTTTTTAATAGCAGGCCATCCCTTATCTACTTCTCCTAAAACATTATCAGAAGAAATAACAAGGTTTTTAAAGGTAACCTCACTTTGCTTATCTCCACCGAATGTCTTTAAGGGTGTAACTTGAAGACCTGCTGCCTCTTTATCAATCAAAAAGAGTGTTATCCCATCCTCTTTATTTCCTGCATTCTTTGTTCTTGCAACACAAATTATTTTATCAGCTATATGAGCATCAGGGACAAAGAGTTTTGTGCCGTTAATGACAAAATTTTCATCCTGTTTTTTAGCTGATACTAATATAGATTCAGGTTTTATAGAGGCATTTTCTTCAACCATGGCAAGACTGACAATACAATTTCCTTCAGCTATCTTTGGAAGCAGTGATTCTTTCTGCTTTGAATTACCAGCCGTCATAATTGCTGTTATTCCAAGTACAACTGTAGAAAAAAAGGGTCCTGGTAAACAAAAATAACCCATTTCTTCTAATAAGATAGTCAAGTCAAGGAAATTCCCCTCGATACCTCCATATTCTTCAGGCAGCATTACTCCCATCCATCCTAGCTCAGCCATTTTTTGCCAAAGTTCAGGGGTAAAACCCTGATCGCTTTTTTCCATATCCCTAACAAACATTGCATTACATTCGCTTGAAAGAAAGCTATGGGCTGAATCCTTGATTAATTTTTGATCTTCATTTATATCATAATCCATAAGAAGTCTCCCGCTTATTAAGTTCTGTTTAAAATGGGGCTGCGATGTCCGGAATTTATCGCCTGGGCATTTTTAATCCTTTTGTTGCGATTATAGTCCTCTGAATCTCTGATGTTCCGGCATAGATTGTTTCAACAATGCTGGTTTGGTAATACTTCTGGATAGAACCCTTAAGCTTTGCCCATTTTGAGTCCTCAACAAGTTGATTATAGAGTCCTAACATATCCATGCCCAGATTAGTAATTCTCTGCGCGACTTCAGTGGCAAATAATTTTTCCATAGATGCTTCATAGGTAGGAATTCTTCCGGAATCCAGAATATGTGCCAAATTATAATATAATAAATATGTAGCTTTGATCTCAATTGCCATTTGGGCTAATCTCTGACGTATCAAAGGATTCTTTGCAATGGGTTTATCGTCTACTATGGTTTCTTTTGCATACTTAATCATTATATCAAAAATTCTTCTATACCGGCCAAGGGGAAAATTGCGTTCAAAATCAAGAGCCGACATCATATAATAAAATCCTTGATTAACTTTCCCTACGATGTTTTCTTTTGGTACTTTTACATCCTCATAGGATACTTCATTGGTTCTCCAGCCAGCCATGGTTATAATTGGTCCGATGGTAATACCAGGGGATTTTAAATCAACAATCATCATTGAAATCCCCTTGTGTTTCGCTGCTTCAAAATCTGTCCTGGCTGCGAGCCAATGATAATCTGCAATATGACAGCTGGTATTAAACAGCTTGTTCCCATTTAAAAGAAAATAATCCCCTTTATCCTCTGCGCGCATACTTATAGCAGAAAGATCCGAGCCAGCCTGGGGCTCAGTATATCCAAGGGCAAATTCAATTTCACCAGTGGATATGCGGGGCAGCCATTCTTTTTTCATAGCCTCACTGCCAAAACGCATGATAGTGGGTCCTGCCATATGAGCAGCTACGAAACCAAATGGCACTCCCATATACCCCATTTCATCCCTTATAGCATAGCATGTCGCTTCAGAGGCCTCCAATCCTCCATATTCTTTTGACCATCCGGGCGTAAGCCATCCTTTGGCGGCGATTTTTTTTATGATTTCCCTTCCCAGAGGCGCGCCATAAATATCTCCATTATCTTCGGTTTCCCTGAACATTTCAGGAGTGCCTTCTTTTTCTATAAACTCCCTTAATTCCTGCCGTACTTTTAAATCTTCTTTCGTAAATTCAAAATCCATACCGATGAACCTCCTGATAAAATTTGATTTTAAGGGACTCGGACAAAATGTAATTTTTATTGGCTCTTAACATCTATAACCATATAATCTATGATTGTTAGAATGGCAGATCATATTAATAATGATTTTTTTAATAGGTTTGAATCAAAAT
>DAOWOF010000259.1 GCA_030642205.1 Desulfobacteraceae bacterium
GGCAGGCAGGCGCCTCAACACTTAAAATTGCCAATTTATTTTTGGACGAACCCCAAGAAAATCAAAGTGGCAATGAAATCAAAGGCTTATGTAACGGAATAAATGCCCAAAAAAGATTCTGAATTTAGACCCTGAAAAATGGAAAAGGTTCAGTGCCTGGGGAATATCCCAAAACCTCTTGAACGAAAAGGACATGGGTATTTTACAGGTTGCTGTTGGGATACCTGATAAAATACCCTCAGAAAGACAGAGCATACATTTAACGAGGTTATTAACCAGTATGGAGGTGGAAGGGTTTCAATTTAAATAAAGACAACGACATTGATGATGCTGTTGTTCTGGATCATATCGGCGACAATTATCTCGCAGATACATCACAGCTTTTCAGATTAAGCAGAGGCATAGATTTGAGTATCGAGCCGCTTCTTTTTAAAGGCGCCGGGGACGTCAGCGGTTTTTTTGGTGAGATCATCAAAATCGAAAAATCTGGAAAGCCGGTTAGACAGGAAAAAAGATTGAAAAAGAGCTCAAGATGTATCTCCCCCAAGCTCATTACGTGAATGCATGATTGAATTACAACGAAGCAAAACCAAAGGAAGTGTTCAAAATTCCCAAAATCCTGGCAAAGATTTGCCTTCCAGCCCGGGGGTCTACCTGTTTAAAGATTCTTCTGGTCGTGTGATCTATGTTGGAAAGGCCAAAAATCTGAAAAACAGGGTCATATCATATTTTCGGTCTTCAGGAGATCCTTCTTCCAAGGTTGCAAATATGCTTAACAGGGCAACAGGAATTGACTGGATTCTTACTTTAACTGAAAATGAGGCCTTTATTTTAGAAGGCAATCTTATAAAAAAATATATGCCTCGCTATAATGTTATTCTCAGGGATGATAAGAGATATCCTTGTCTTCGTCTGGATGTGCGGGAGGCCTATCCACGTCTCCGAATTGTAAGGCAGATAAAGAAAGATGGGGCTATATATTATGGCCCATTTTCTTCCTCCAACGCGGTTCGCAATACCCTTAAAATTATTGAAAAAGCCTTTCTCCTCAGAAAATGCAAGGGTAAGGGAATGCCGAAACGTTCCAGGCCTTGCCTCAATTATCAAATGAATCTCTGTTTGGCTCCTTGCGTAAATGATGTATCCGAGATCGAATACAGGGCCATTGTAGACCAGGTTCGATTGTTTTTAGAGGGTCGTAACCGGGAATTGCTTAAGCAGCTACAAAAGAAGATGAAAGATGCGGCAGAGGCATTGGATTTTGAGCAGGCTGCCCTGATCAGGGATCAAATCAAATCAATTGAAATGACTATTGAACAACAGCATGTGGTCTCTGTCCGTCTTGAGGATCAGGATATTATAGGCCTTGCCAGGGAGGAGGGTTCCTATCAAATATCGATCATGTTTGTGCGGAAAGGGTCTCTTCTGGGTAATAGAAATTTCTTTTTTAGAGATCCTCTGGGCATTACTTCCGAAATCATGGAGGCATTTATAAAACAATATTATTCAAGCGGAAAGTTTATTCCTTCCCAAATTTTAATATCAGATTCTATTGATGATCATTCAGGTATTATGGACTGGTTATCGGAATTAGTTGGTAAAAGTATAAAAATCCATTGCCCTCAAAGGGGAGAGAAGTTAAAGCTTGTCAAGCTCGCCCTGAAAAATGCTGAAATGGCCATTGCAAATTCTTTAAAACCGGATCAATCAGATCTTATGAAGAGCGCGCAAGAAGTATTTGGTCTTAGAGAACGTCCACGATTTATAGAAGGACTTGATATATCCAATTTCCAGGGGGACCAGGCAGTGGGAAGCATAGTATCCTTTGTTGACGGAATTGCTAATCCTTCTGCTTACAGGAACTATAAGATACGATATGTAGATGGGGTCAATGATTATGGTATGATGGAAGAGCTTATTCAAAGGAGGATTGGAGGAGAAGAGCCTCTGCCGGATATCTTCCTGGTTGATGGTGGAAAAGGACATCTTAAAATTATAACCAGAATACTTGAGCAAGTAAAACCATCTTTTGTTCCTAAAGTAGTGTCAATTGCTAAAGCGGATTTAACTCGTCATGAGAAAAGCGATAAAATTTATTTGCCGGGACGCAAAAATCCTCTAACCCTGAAAACCAGTGATCCCGTATTACTCCTGATGATGCGCATAAGAGATGAAGTCCATCGCAGGGCTATTGGATATCACAGGAAATTGAGGAGTAAAAGCATATCAGCTTCACGACTGGATCAGATTCCTGGTATCGGAAAAAAAAGAAAACAGCTTTTATTGAAATATTTTAAGGATATTAATACTATCCGCAAGGCAGATCCTGCCAGGCTAATCACCATTTCCGGAATTAATCAGTCCTTGGCAGAAAAGATACTATCCCATCTAAAATCTCTTTAACCCTGAGTAAAAACAGGGGACGGCCTTGAATTATTATACTCCAAATGGCTTTAATCTGAGTTTTTTTAAAATACGTAAGAAACTACGGCGTTATTGCCGCTTAATTTTGCCCGAACTATTGGATCATAATATTCTTCCCGGGGAGGGCAAATTAATATTTACTTAACCTTGATTTCAATTTCCTTCTTTTCTGCTTCTTCTGCTTTTGGTACAGTTATCTTTAAGACTCCTTTGTCAAAAGTTGCCTCCACCTTGTCTCCCATGACGGATGTTGGCAATTGAAAGGAACGCTGAAATGATCCTGTATATCGCTCAATATAATGGTGGTGCTCATCCTCTTCTTCATCCTCCCTTTTTTTCTCTCCTTTTATGATAAGGAGATCCCCGGACAAGCTTACCTTTACGTCTTTGGCATCCAGACCTGGAAGCTCCGCTTTCACAATAAAATCTTTTTTGGTCTCAGAGATATCCACAGAAGGAAGCCATTCCTCTGTAAAGGTTCCCATAGATGGTGTTTCACGAAAAAAATGATTCCAGAGGCTGTCCAGGTCTTTACGTGAACTAAGCCTTCCAAATGATCTTGGTACTAATTCCATAATATCACCCCCATATTATGTGCTCTCCCCGGGCGATAATAAATTATAATACAAATAGATTCATACTGTCTGAAAGTTCTGCTGCCTGAGTCACACAAGCAGGGTTCTTCTCATTACCTGATTTCCATGTGTTTTTCTATCCTGCCCATCTTGATTTGATGTATATCATGATTGCTTTAGCTGATTCATGAGGAGAAAGGACATCCGAAGCCAATTGAAGCTCAGGATTTTCAGGCTCGTCATAGGATGCAGAGATGCCTGGCAATTGTCCCTTCAAC
>DAOWOF010000121.1 GCA_030642205.1 Desulfobacteraceae bacterium
AAATGCTGTGTATAAAAATTCCAAGGCCAAAACAGGCGATGATGCTGTAACTGATGACTTGGGTTATGTTTGTGACAGTTTCAAGATTCTTGATAATGTTTGTTTTTAAAATAAGGCGTATAACAAGTACGAAAATAATACCTGAAATGCCGTGAAACAGAGCCATGCAATTGCTGAACAGCATACCCTGGATATATGAAGGCCGTTGTGATAATACATAAGATACGGCAATGGCCTTTCCATGCCCCGGACCGGCAGCGTGGATTACTCCGTATGCAAATGCTGCCATAATAAGCAACAATAATGGTTTTATGCTTCCTGTTGATTTAGCCTGCCGGACAAGTGAAGACATTTTTGTTTTTATTTTATGCTGCCATATAATTATTTTTGCAAAAAATTTATTGCTGATAACAGGCATGGGTGCAGCATGCTGATTTTCCGGCTTTGTTGTAAAAGGATTGAGGCCACTTGCCAAAGGGGCAATCGAAAAAATTGACAATAAAATTAAAAAGATTACAGATCGTTTCATTATTTTGTACGAAAATCCAAAAATAGCGCCCATGGATTGATCTGTCCATAGTATATTGATGTTGACTTATCTTCTTTAATAACCGCTCTTACTTTAAAGGATTTAGAATTATCTAATGGTACTGAGCCGTTATTCGCAAAGAAAATAGCGCTGTAATACGATGGATCATATGAGGCGACACGAACATTTTTAAAGTTACTTGTGGCCGTAATATGACAAGGGATAAAAAACTTGTAAACTATTTTTTTATCATGAAACTCAGCTGAAAAATTTTGAATAAATTTAACATCAAAAGGTTTCCCGTCAATTTTCACAAAAGTAAAATAATTGTAGTTGGATACATATGAAAAAGCCTCTTTTTTTATTAGCGCTATTTCACTTTTTTCTAAAACTTTGTTTTGGTTTTTATCATAATCTTCAGCTATCATGATGGTAAACATATCATCAAATGTCCAGTGGATGTTGAAGCCTGCAAGCCCTTGATTATCAAAAACTATTGTTATCCTTTGAGCAATAAAGACATGTGGGTGTGACAAAGCAACACCACAAAATATTGTCAGAAGGATGATGAGTATGGTAGATATAATAGTTATTTTTTTTCGCATGATAATATTTACGCTTTTCTTTGCCGTAGAACGTCGTCAGTCACCTGCGCCAAAATCTTAGGCAAAATTCCAACAAAAGCTAATAATTTTTAAATATTGCTATCTTTCCTTAGTAACACGGCTTTTGGCGTCATGTGTACTGGCTTGTTATAACTTTTTTTGCTTAGTTTTTGTTTGATATATGCAAAAAGCCGTTTCCAATCTTGAAAGTATAAAGCAAGAAATGCTCCAACTGTGTCTGCTGATGCTATACCGTAAAGTAAACCCAATATCAAGACCGATTTGCTTTTTTAGAATCCGGCTCTTGAATTTGAGAGTTATATTTTTTTCGTCTTTTCCATTGGTTATATTAAACCTGCAATATTATCCGGCATACTGTCAGGACGGTTTTCAATAAAAATCTGATTGGTGGTTTTATTTTAGTAGAGCCGGATTTTGTTACCTGGATAAAAAAACCTTTTTATCATCCATGAAAGAATACAAAGAGATTCCACAATTAAAAGAATAAAGGCCGAACAGGATATTACCTAACACCAAAAAACAGAAGAAAAATGCCCGCCCTCTGCCTGTAATTCCGGTGGCTCCCTACATTACAGGCAGGGGGCGGAAACACACCTTTATAAACAAAGTTTAGGGTGGTCAAATTTGGGTTAGCACGGGTGGTCAATTTTCTGTTGTCATTTCGACCCGGTTATCAAGATTTATGAAACCAGAGGAGAGACAAGTGCAACAACTAAAACTAACGCCAAAAATAACTCTTTTAATAAATAGTAATTTTCCGGCTTGTAATTCACTCCTGATTGAGGACAGGCAAACAGCGATAATAGACTCCGGACTAGGAAGCAAATGGCTAAAAAAACTATTCGCTGAAAAAAATATTGATATCCTTATTAACAGCCATACTCATCCAGATCATGTGGCAGGGAATGGCCTGATAACAAGACTTTCAGGGGTTGAAATATATGCCCCTTATCAAGAGCGGGGCTATAATCTCTCCATTGAAAAGATGAAAAAAGGTCTTGGGGTAAAAGGAAGTGCCATTGAAGGCACATGGGATATACTTGTAAAAGATCAAATAGGTTTTCAGGAGATTGAAAAAGAGACAACTTTCAATGACACCCATATTTTTGATCTTGGAGATGTTCAATTGGAGGCTATTCATATACCAGGTCATTCACCAGGACATTTTGGTTTTTTGATCAGGAAATATGGTATCTTTTTCGCTTCTGATATCGGTCTGGATTTATTTGGCCCATGGTATGGTTATGCCAATTCGGATCTGAATCAATATATCCCGTCTATTCACAAGATTAAAGGCCTTGATATAGAGAGAACTGTTTCCAGCCATGCTGATCAACTCATTGATGATATCAACAAAGGCCTTGATAGATGTATAAGGATTATCGATCGACGTGATAATCAGATTCTTGAGAAAATAAATCAAGGAGTAAGGGATATAAAAAAACTTGTGGGTTCTGGTATCATTTACAAGAATCTCTCTTCCAAAATAATGTCTAGTAATTTTATCTCGTTTTTCGATGAGAATATGATCAAAAAACATATCAAGATACTTATATCTGCTGGAGAAGTAGATAAAGAGAATTTTATGCCTGTTTTTAATGAAACAAAAGAATCCTGAATTCACTTCAAATGGCGGTGGAGGACTCTGCATCTTTCCCGCCGGGTAAAAAGGTATGCTGACTTTTTATGAGGTTATTAATAATGCTCAAGGATCTAAAAGGCCAGATTGAAAGAATCACTTATTCAAATGAAGAGAATGGTTTTACTATTGCCAGACTGAAAGTCCTGGGAAACAGTGACCTTGTGACCATTACAGGAAATATTCTGTCTCCTACACCTGGGGAAATTCTCCAAATGCGGGGAAAATGGTCTAATCACCCTAAATATGGCGAACAGTTCAAGGTCATGGAATATAAGACCTCGGTACCAGCAAGTGTTTACGGGATCAAAAAATATTTGGGATCAGGTCTTATAAAAGGGATTGGGCCTGTTATGGCTCAGAGGATGGTAAGTAAATTCGGGGAAAAGACACTGGATATCATTGAAGATGATATTGAACAACTTGCCCTGGTTGAAGGAATTGGGAAAAAGCGGATCAAAATGATAAAATGCGCGTGGGAGGAGCAAAAAGACGTAAGGGAAGTAATGCTCTTTCTCCAGTCCCATGGGGTTAGTTCTGCCTATGCCAGCAAAATATTCAAAAGGTATGGCCAGGATTCTATTAAAGTCGTACAGGAAAATCCATATCAACTGGCTAGTGATATTTTCGGGATAGGTTTTATTACAGCGGATAAAATTGCTGAAAATCTCGGATTTTCAAAGGATTGTATAATACGAATAGAGGCTGGATGCCTCTATGTCCTAAATCAATTAGCTGATGAAGGACACGTCTACTATCCTTATGAACCGCTTATTGAAGAATGCCTAAAGATACTTGGGACAGAAAGGCAAATCATTGCCAAAGCCCTGGCCGCGATTGCCTTTGAAAACAGGATTGTTATAGAAGACATAAATCAATATCAGGGAGTATCCAAGGAGAATAACAAGGCTGTTTATCTGTCCAAGTTTTTTGTCTCTGAAGGAGGCATTTCAGAACGAATAAAGGAACTTTTGATAACCTCAAGGTCCTTTCGGAAAATAGATGAAACAAAGGCTATTGAATGGGTTCAGGGGCAGCTTGCCATATCCATGGCAAAAAAGCAGGAGGAAGCAATCCGATCTTCCTTTGAAAGTAAGGTCATGGTTATTACAGGAGGCCCTGGCACAGGAAAAACAACCATAATTAATGCTATTCTAAAAATATTTGCAGTAACTGGAGCACGGATTCTGTTGGCAGCGCCCACGGGCAGAGCGGCCAAACGTATGAGTGAAACCACAGGTCAAAAGGCCAAAACCATACATCGCTTACTTGAGTATAGTATAAAGGATGGAGGTTTTAAAAAGAATCATAAGCATCCTCTTAAGTGTGATCTCCTGATTGTGGACGAAGCCTCTATGATTGATACTATTTTGATGTACCACCTTTTAAAGGCCATACCTCCTTATGCCAACTTAATCCTGGTGGGAGATGTGAACCAACTCCCATCGGTAGGCGCTGGAAATGTATTAAATGATATTATCTCTTCAGGCATTTTGCCTGTAGTAGAACTAAATGAGATCTTTCGCCAGGCAAAAAAGAGCATGATTATTGTCAATGCCCATCGGGTCAATAAAGGACTTTTGCCTATCACCGGGGCTTATGGCAGCAATCCTGGCGATTTTTATTTTATAGAGCAGGACGACCCCCAGGAAGTGTTGAGAATTATTCTGGAAATGACCAGGGAGCGAATTCCTGAACGCTTTGGTTTTGACCCCTTGAACGATATCCAGATCCTTTCTCCTATGCACAAGGGAATTGTTGGCGCCAGCAATCTTAATCTTGAGCTGCAAAAGGCGCTTAACCCGTCAAATATTGGCGTTGCCAGTGGCAGCCGCAGTTTCCTTGTCATGGATAAGGTTATGCAAATCAGAAATAATTATGACAAGGATGTCTATAATGGCGATATAGGCCGGGTATTAAATATAGATCATGAAAATCAGGAGGTTATCATAGATTTTGATGGTAGAAAAGTCAGGTATGATTTTTCAAGCCTGGATGAAATTGTTTTGGCTTATGCAGTGTCTATCCATAAATCTCAAGGATCGGAATACCCCGTGGTAATAATTCCGATTCTCTTGCAGCATTACATGCTTTTACAGCGCAATCTGATTTATACTGCCATGACAAGGGGCCGTAAGCTAGTCATCCTGATAGGGACCAAAAAGGCCATGGCTATCGGTGTACAGAACAACAAAACCAGAGAAAGATACTCTTTATTGAAAGAAAGGTTGAGTCTTACTCCTCCTTCCTGAATAATATCCGAACGAAAACAAGATAATTTTTCAAGTTCAAGAAAGCCGCAGGCGTAATTGCGCTGCGTTGAGAACATCGAAGATCAGCCAAAAATGACATGAAGATGAGATGTTCATGTCATTCCCGGAAAATCCTAAATCACTTTATTCATCCTGAGGTCTTTGATCTCCTGATGAGAAAGACCTGTCTCCTTTAAAATTGCATCAGTGTGCTCGCCTATTTTTGGACCTACACAGGCCGGCCTTGTGCCATTTTTCCCAAAGGTTACAGGATATCCTGGAACTCTTATTGAACCCTGGTTATGATAGTCCAGGTCAACAATATAATTATTTATCAGCGCCTGTGGATCGTTAAGAACATCTCCTACCATTTTGACAGTGGCAAACATAAGACCATAACCATGCAGGTATTCAACCCATTGGTCACTGTCTTTTTCAAGAAAGGCCTCATCAATAGCTGCAATTAATGCTGGATTATTAAGGACTCTTTTGCTTTCATCACTAAATCTTGGGTCGTCCAGCAGAAAATCCCTGCCAAGTGCATTGCAAAAAATTTCAAATGCCTTTTCAGGTGGATGCTTCACCCCGACAACCCATTTCCCATCTTTACACAGATAATTATTACGGAGGTAATTATTGTATTCTCTGTCCCAGGCAAAATCGCCATTATAGTTATTTGCGCTTGAAAAATAAAGATTTGTATAAAGCAGCCAAATAGCAGTACTGTAAAGTGAAACATGAACTTCCTGGCCAATTCCCTGTCGTTCTTTTACTAAAAGAGCTGTTATTATGGCATGACTGAGAGCAATAGCAGTTGCCTGGTCAAGAACTGCAAGTGATATGGGAACAGGTTCTGTCCCTCCTGTCGCATACATCATGCCTGACCTGGCCTGGCCCATCAAATCAAAGGCTCCTATGTCAGCATCAGGTCCATCTTTACCGTAACCTGACACACTGGCGTGGACCAGTTCAGGATTGATTTTTGAGAGAGATTCATAATCCAGCTCAAGGGCCTGTCTGGTGGATTTACGCAGGTTGGTGATAAACACATCAGTTTTTTTCAAAAGCTTGTTGAATATTTCTCGGCCCTTTGGTTTGGCAATATCAAGAACTATTGATCTTTTATGATGATTTGATACATCGTTCATCAGACATTCGCCATTGCTTGATATGAAATTATATTTGGCTACTCCTTTCCATGAACGTAAAGGGTCCCCTGTGCTGGACTCAATTTTAATAACATCTGCTCCCAGTTCGCCCAGTATGGCACCTGCTCCGGGACCAGCATGAAAAATAGCGTACTCCAAAACCCTGATTCCTTCAAAAGGCATTGGTTTTTCTTTTGTTTTATGCATGTTTATCTTATTAAATTTTTGATAGAAACCAACAACATCGTATAGATGCCTGTAATTTTCTTCAACTCATAACACTTAATTTATTAAGGCGCAATCTAAAATATTGATGGACTGGATATTCGACATAAGGAGTTATCCGGAAATAAGTCAGACAATATCGCGCTCATATTTAGATTGAATTTGGTTGGCCTGGCTGAACAAAACTGCCGGCGTAGTCGCGCTACCTTGAGGACATCAAAGATCAGCCAAAAATGGCATAAAGAGATCTTTCCGGTTCCCTAAAATTCCAGCAAAACGCCAAAAAAGATGGTACTTTCTGTCCTTTTGTCCTTTAGGGAGTCTTTTTCAAAGCGGGCTTCGAAGTTGCGATATCCAATAACTATGGCCGCATTATTTGTGATATTAGTATATGTTGAGCAAGTTAGTTCGGTATATCTCTGTGCATCTAAAAAGCAGAGAGGATCAGGCGCTACGTGGAGTGTCAAGCAAGCCCTGACAGGAAAATCATAAAGTTTTTCACTAAAATCATATGCCGAAAAAAAGACAAAGCCCAGACTGCCTGAATCCAGATCCATGGAGCCTATCTTCATCTGACCTGCCATACATTTAAACCCTAATCCAAACTCCAGACCTCGCATGAAAACATCTTCTTTAACACTACAGCTGATATTAGCCAGTTTGTAATCATCGTCACTGTAAAGGATTCCACCGGATA
>DAOWOF010000277.1 GCA_030642205.1 Desulfobacteraceae bacterium
GACTTTCGCCCAGGTCCTAAAATATGAGACTTTCCCATTAGCGCCCATATTATGTGATTTTCTGGAACTGGGCCAAAAGGGTCTGGGCTGCCCGGTGGAAATGGAATTTGCAGTTAACCTGAATCATGCAAAAAAACAATCAGGAGCTTTCTTTTTTCTTCAAATACGACCCATGGCCGCGGACAGGGAGGACTTCGATATTCGCATACTTCAAGACGACATAGACAAATCCTTTTGTTATTCCAGCAAGTCTCTGGGCAATGGAAAATATGATACTATAAGGGATATTATCTATGTAAAGAGAGATGCCTTTAAACCGGAGGATACCGTTAGGATAGCTGAAGAAATTGGTCAGCTGAATGGCGTCTTAATCAAGAAAAATCGGCCATATCTCCTGGTGGGTCCCGGTAGATGGGGTTCCACTGACAAATGGCTTGGGATCCCTGTTCAGTGGTATCACATTTCCGGCATAGGTGCTATCATTGAAATCAATAACGAACAAATCCATTCCGAGCCATCCCAAGGCTCACATTTTTTCCATAATATTACAACACTCGGCCTTCCACATCTAACGATCAACTCTGACCATGAAGATTTTTTTGACTGGGACTGGGTTGAGTCTTTGCCCGCTAAAACGGAAACAATTTATCTGAGACATCTGGAGTTAAATAAACCTCTAATTTTAAAAATCGACGGAAAAAGGTCTCAAGGAGTAGCTTTTAAGGAGGACTCTGGCTTACACATGCCATAATTTCAGTAATATTTTAAAAAAATACACCATTCCAAGATGCTTTTGTCCAATATGCAGGCTTGCGCTCACATTGTTTTTTTACTTTCAATATTGCAATTGACGAATCAGGCTTATTGCTTTATTGTTGCAAAAAAATATCGTTTGTTAACACTTGAATTTTTGATTTTATCAAAATCTTAAAAATCATGTGGATTAAACCAACTAGTGTCCATCTTGTTTTACAAACATAAATGTCTGAATTTCTATAAACCAGGCTTTTTCAACACAAATAATATTATTTAATATAGATCATGTTATCAATAATTTTTCAGTCTCTCGGTGGGTTGGGCTTATTTCTATTTGGCATAAAAATCATGTCAGAGGGTTTACAGAAGGTTGCTGGCAACAAAATGCGGCAAATCCTGGGAATAGTCTCCAATAACCGCTTGATAGGTTGCGGCACAGGCGCCTTGGCAACCTGTGTCATCCAGAGTTCCAGCGTCACAACTGTCATGCTGGTAGGCTTTGTGGACGCAGGCCTGATATCTTTTACGCAAGCCATGGGCGTGATCCTGGGTGCCAATGTCGGGACTACCATTACTGCCCAGTTGATCGCCTTTAAAATTCAGGATTATGCACTCCCTGCCATTGCCTTCGGCGTCTTTTTAAAATTTTTTGTAAAACGCAATAAATCAAATTATTTTGGAGATGTATTATTAGGGTTTGGCCTTGTTTTCTTTGGTTTGTCTATAATGAAAACCGGTTTTGCGCCTTTAAAAGATGACCCTGGTTTTATCGCGCTATTTACAAAGTTTGATGCCTCAGACCTTAAAGGAATACTGCTTTGCGTGATGGTTGGGTCTGTCTTGACCATGCTTTTACAAAGCTCAAGCGCTACAGTTGGAGTTACCATGGTACTGGCCAGTCAAGGGCTGTTGAATTTAGAGGCCAGTGTTGCACTGATCCTGGGTGAAAATATTGGAACTACCATCACAGCCGAGTTAGCCAGTATCGGAGCCAGTCTCAACGCCCATCGAACTGCCAGGGCTCATACTCTCTTTAATGTTATAGGAGTATCCTTAATTATTATAATATTTCCATTATTTATTCATATGGTAGAATGGGTAACAAGCTCATTAATGTTTATTGGGCCGCCAGATATAACGCTTAATGGTGAATATGTTAATATATCAAGATATATTGCCAATTCCCATACAATCTTCAATATCGTTAATGCAATGTTTTTTCTTATGGTCTTGCCCTATCTGGTAAAATTAGCGATATTGCTTACGCCCCAATCACAAGAAGAAAAAGATATTGACAATTTGAGAAAAATAAAATTTCTCGATTCCAGATATATCGAAACGCCATCAGTTGCCCTTAGCCAGGCAAGATCAGAAGTTATAAGAATGGGTGAATCTGTATTGTTAATGTATGATGATATTATTAAAGCCTTGAAAACATATAATATTAAAGATCTGTCCAAATGGAAAAAGCAGGAAGATGCCATTGATAATTTACAAAAAGAAATTACCAGATTTCTCATTAAGATTATGCAAAATTCCTTTATCCCTGAGCAGTCAAAGGAAGTTGCCTCTCTGATGAGAATGACAAACAATCTTGAAAGGATAGGAGATGCTATAGAGAACATTGCCCAGCTTGGAGAAGAATTGGCTGAGCAAAACCTGAAGCTTTCCGCAGGCGGAATCCATGATTATGAAATAATTTCTGATGAAGTACGCAAGTTCATAAATCTCGTGATGGACTATATGCGACGAAATGATCATGATATAATGTCTAACGCTGATAAAATTGAAAATACTATCAATCAAATGCGGGAAGAAATGCGAAGCAATAATCACATGCGTCTCCAAAGCGGGATATGTACTGTTGATCCCGGATTAATGCTGATGGATATGCTAACAGCCTTTGAAAAGATAGGCGACTATTGCTATAATATTGCTGAGGCCTTGGCAGGCATCAAATAATTTATTTTAAAACTTCCTGGCATTGCAGGAAGTCGGACATGATTACAAATGAATAATATCTTTGATAAACAAAAAAAAAGCTGTACAAGATGTGGCACTTGTTGTTCCGGTTCAAGCCCAACACTCCATCAAAAAGATGCTGGACTTATTCGGGACGAATTGATCAAGAAGTCTGATATTTATACTATAAGGACAGGTGAACTAATATGGAACCCTGTTAAAGAAAAGCTTGAACTTGCCATAAATGAAATACTAAAAATCAAAGAGACTCCGGATGGTGGTTGTATATATTATGATGA
>DAOWOF010000068.1 GCA_030642205.1 Desulfobacteraceae bacterium
CCCACATCAATTCAAGTAATTATTCAATGTAACCAACATGGAATCAAAATCTTTAATGCTGCTCAGTGTTTTCCGGATTTTGTTGCTACCAGGAAGGCCTTTAGTATATTTTAAAAGTAAGCCACGCATCATTCTAGCCGCATGTATTTCTCCCATGGAAAGAGACAGAAGCCGAAAATGTTCCATTATTGTGGCCTTCCTCTCATCAGAATCAGGAGTAAATATGGGCTGGCCCTTTTCCAGATCCAGGATCTGCTTAAAAAGCCACGGATTACCTACAGCCCCCCGGCCAATCATGACCCCATCACAGGCCGTTTTTTTTTGTATTTCCAGAGCTAATTCAGGCGAATGAACATCGCCATTGCCAATGCAGGGAATAGCCAGTTTATCCTTGATTTTAGCGATTATAGACCAATCAGCGCTTCCGGAAAAGCCTTGGGAAACATATCTGGGATGAATTGTCAGGGCGTCCGCTCCGCAATCTTCAATGATCCGCGCAATGTTAATGGAGATATCTTCGGCAGGAGACCACCCTGGACGAATCTTGACTGTCAAGGGTACCTTGCAAACTTGTCGTACAGCCGAGACAATTTCTTTAATAAGGTGCGTATTCTTAAGAAGAGCGCCACCAGCACCGGTTTTGACTACTTTTCTTGCAGGACAACCCATATTAATATCAACCAGGTCTGCCCCTGCATCAATTACAATCTCACAGGCTGCCGCCATAACCGCCGGATCATAACCAAAAATCTGCACTGCCAAAGGTTTTTCAGCTGGATCGCTTTTAAGATAGGCCAGTGTTTTTTTGCTGCCGAGGGTCAAACCCATGGCATTAACCATCTCGGTTGTTACAAGAGCTGCTCCGGATTTTTTTACAAGCAATCGAAAAGGTAAATTAGTAATCCCTGCCATAGGAGCCATAATCAATTGATTTTCAAATTCAATATTGCCAATCTTCAACATGCGCAATCCCTAAAAAGATTAAGGCCTTCAATCCGCTATTTAAAATATAGTTGAGCTGATAAGGCTGCTTTTATAAAGCCTTAATATTACCAAAGCCAAGAAGATGAATAATAAGCATTAGAGTTTTTTCTTTTTCCTCCTCCTTTTCAAATCCTATACTAAGCCCCCAGCATTGACTCCTGTAACTCAACCAATATTCAGCTAAAATATTTTCTTTCATCTCCATATCCCTTGCAAGTAAATAGGTGATGGATATCCTTTCTGACAGATTGAAATCTATGTCTAAAGCAAGATTTTTTTTTCTATCCTTAGTATAATAATAACTGATATCATATTTATCCTGCCTGCCTCCTGATCTATTGACTGCAACTTTACAAGACAGGCTGGCAGATGATATTACAGATTCATAATGATCCCAATTTATGTTGCCATATAAATCAAGGGCAGGGAAAGGATAAAGGGATAATGATAGATTTAAAGGTGCAAAGGGCTCTTTTTTTTCTTCAGGCTTGTCGTTGTCTCTTGCCTCATCGAGATCATAACCCTGACTAAGATCTAAAGCCATCCATTGCCGATAGGAAACACGGCCATTTTTTCTTTCCGATTTGGCATCCAGCGAATTTTCCAGAGAAAATGAAAGCATATTTCGATCAGATTTACCGTCCCGTTCTTCATACCAAAAGCTATCTGACTCATCCTGATTGACATGATATGTATACTTTAAGACTGGAGATATTTTATGCTTTAATTTCTTTACGTCCTTCCACTCAAAATTAAAAATACGGTCCGCACAGGTAGCCAGCCTGATTGTGGCCTCGTAATTACTCTTATGGAGATTGTCCCGTTCTCCCAGCGGATCTTCAAGGGATTGAATATTATAAAAATACTTGATCGAAGGTTCAAATTCCAAATAACGGTCAAACAGCCAGAGAGGCAATTTCAATTCCGGTGCCAAAAAGATACGATGTCCGTTTTTTGCCTCATTTTTCCAGATATCATCCCTTATAATATAATCATAATCAGTTTCAAGGCTAAAAAATGCAGAAAGATTAAATAGCTGAACAGGTAACATGGTATAATTTAAACTGATTAGCGGATGGGCAACATCATCCACAAGCAATTCTTCAGGCGTCTGATCATAGCTGGCCATGGCCTGTAAACAATATCCTTCTGTATCGCCATTAAGCCGTAAGGCAGAATGCCTGGTAGGAGATCTTATCTCTTCTACAGGACGGCCCAGCATATGATCCAATTCAGATCGAGATTGACTGCCAAATAAATTTTTGTGAAATTCCCGTAAATAATCCTGATCACTAACTACATCCAGGTCAAAACGCGCCATTAGCCCATAAGGCAATTTCTGGTCAAGCTTTCCCCGCAACCAGTAACGCATTTGATTGTCCCTTGTGCCAGGACTTATTTCCAGGGCATCAGGGTCATTCATATCTTTTTCATTAATTTTATCTTTTATGACATCGAGTAAAAAAGTTCCTCTGGAATCTCTATTAGCCAGGTATCGATATTCTACTCCCTGCAGATACCCCCGCTTACTTAAATATCGTTGAAAAAAAGTGGCGTCGGTTTGATCTGAAATAGCCCAATAGAAAGGAATTTCAATATCAAAGCCATTAAGAGTCGAATAACCTATTTGGGGGGGCAGGAGACCTGACTGACGTTTTGTTTTGACTGGAAAAACAAGATAGGGAAAATAAAAAAAAGGCAACCTGCGTGCTTTAAAAGAAGCATGCTTCACTATTCCATAACCCTCTTTTGTTACTCTGACTTCTGAACCATTAATGGTCCAGGCTGGTTTATCACCGCTACAGGTTGTTAAGCTGCAATCCTTTATAAGATAAGTATCATCGGTCAGCTTTTCCATTTCAGAACCATAAATATAATAATGATTTTCTCTGATAAAAAGGCAACCTTTGTTAATTCTGGCAGTTTGACTATTTAGATTAAAAGCTCCTTTTTGACCTGTCAGGATATCTCCACCCATCATAAGCCTGATATCACCTTCCAGATTCGCGATTCCGGTTTTGGTATTATATATTGCCTTATGGGCTTCAATAGATTTGGTACCATTGGTAATACGAACATCCCCTTTGGCAATATATGTTTGGGTTTCTTCCTCATATATCAATGTATTGGCGCTGATATGCCAGGGTATATTTTCGTCACCCATGATATCTTCTTTTGACGAATTATTAGCGGCAAAAATTATATCAGCGTATAAAACTGCTTGGCCAACTAAAAAAAGAATAGCAATTATTATGATAGACTTTCGGGAAAGAATTTCAGCCTCCTTGTTAGATCTCAAGGTTTTTTTGTGCTTCAAAATCCATCCGGCTGGTAAGAATCAGGATCAAAATAAGACATAGCTTCTCCCACTGTGAAGAGGGAACCACAGACAACAATCAGATCTTTGTCTCCGGATATTTCCATGGCTCGATCAAGGGCATGGGCCAATACGGGGACAACCTCCCCCGGCTTTTTCCATATGGCTGCCTTTGACATCAGGACTTCTGGTTCAGCTGCCCGAAAATATTTGGGTCTGGTATAGATTATATGCTGGGCTATGGGCACTATTTCCCTGAGCAATTGCTTGATATCCTTATCTTCCATAATGCCAACTACCAGGATTAATCTCTTATATATAAACTCATGCTTGAGGGAGTCTACAAGCACCTTTACTGCTGCAGGGTTGTGGGCCCCATCCAGAATAATAGTGGGGTTATAAGCAATAACATGCATGCGACCTGGCCAGCTTGTATTTTTCAGCCCTTGCCGTATAGCCTGGGATGATATCTCATAACCCTTGTTTTCAAGCAATTCAATCACTGCCAATGCAATAGTTGCATTACGCCCCTGGTGTTTTCCTCTTAATCCCAGCTGGAGAGTCTTCAGTCTACGGTTAATGCCATTATAATGCAAGCCTGACCCTGTAATTCGATAGCGCATATTGGTGCCTACTCGCCAAAAAGGCGTGCCTTTTTCTTCTGCTATGGATTGGAATAGATTAATAACATTGGTTTGGGTCGCACCAGTTACCACATCGACTCCTTTTTTTATAATACCTGCCTTCTCACCCGCAATATCCAGCAATCTCGTGCCTAAAAATTCTTTATGCTCTTTTGATATATTGGTAATAACAGATATCAGAGGCGTAATAACATTTGTAGCATCCAAACGACCGCCCATTCCAACTTCCATAATCGCTATATCGGTCTCTTCTTCGGCAAAATAGATAAGGGCCATAGCAGTTGTAGCTTCAAAATAGGTAGGAGGCTCTTCAGGATCAAAGACATCCATCAAATATTCTACCAAAGCAGCAGCTCTGTCCCGGGAAATCTCTTTGTCGTTAATTTTAAATCGTTCTGTAAACCTGATCAGGTGAGGTGAAGAATAAAAGCCTACTTTAAGTCCTGCCTTAATAAGAATAGAGGCAATAAAGGAAGCAACAGATCCTTTTCCATTTGTCCCTCCAATATGGATATATTTTTGTCCTTTGTGAGGATTGCCAACAGCCTCTAATAAATTGGAAGTTTTTGATAGTCCAAATTTAATCCCGAATTTTTGCAGACTATATAAATATGAAACAGCCTCTTTATAAGATATTTTTGTATTTTCCATCAAAGAATTAAACTCGTTTAAGGTTAAGGTCAGGAACTGGGCCTTAATAAACTCAAGATAAAAAAAGATTTTTAAAAAGTTTGAACCAATTATTTCCCATTATATCATATATCGCTTCTTTGCCATATCCATGCTCGTGCATTAATGCAATTAAATTTTTCACATCACTTATTTCTTCCAATCCAATAGCAGGATGATCATATCCTAAAAAGTCAGACCCCAATCCGACTCCATGATGACCAAATTTTTGAACCAATATATCCAAATTGATAAATATATCTTCAACGGTAGCCTCTTTTTTCAAGGTCAGCATTTCCGGATTAAAGGTTATCCCGATTAATCCTCCACGATCAAGGATTTCCCTGGCCTGTTCCAGATCAATATTTCGCGGGATATCACATGCCTTTTTTATTCCAGTGTGAGAGGTAATAAGCGTGCCTTTATAAAGATCCAGGAGCTGCCAGAAACATTTGGAATGCAAATGGGCGATATCAAGCAAAAGACCATTTTTTTCCACTAACTTTATTACTTTGTTTCCGGCAGTAGTGATTCCATCAGAATATCGGACAGCATTTCCATCAGCCAGACTGTTTTTCCCAATATGAGTCAGTCCTACAATCCTGATCCCAACCGATTTTAACTGAGCGATATAATGCGTTTTTTCCGCAAGCGCATCGGCATTTTCCAAAAGCAGAATAGTCCCTGGCTGATCTGATCCTGATTCAATTTGCCTAAACTGATTCGCCTCTTTGAGGATTATTACTTCATCAAAGTGATCCTGAACGAATTTGAGGATCTCCTGGAAATGTGAGAATGAATCTTTACCATTAAAGCGATCCTCACAATAAATAGCTGTGCAAAAAAGCTTAAAGCCTGATGCCTTAGCCTTTTTTATTGTAAATGCTCCATGAGAAAGCTCACTTAAAAGAGTGTTCCTTGCACAATTCAGCATATAATAGGGCAAATCAACATGACCATCTACAAAAAAAGCAGGTTTGTCTTTTACCATTTATTTCCCTTAATCAGATTATGTAGTGTCTGAACAAAAGACAGTTCTCATTCGGGTTCTATGTGTCAGTTTTGGCAATAATTGCGGCAACAGGGCAAATCAAGGTACAGGCCAGGCATTCCGCGCAAGGCAGCTTTAAAGGATCCTTGTCGCCAAAAAAACTGATTTGGGTATCCAAACCTCTTCCAGCAAAAGTCAAATAAGGGCGTCCATTTCGTTTTTTGCAAACATAGATACACTTACCGCATAAAACGCAGCGATGAGGAAAGTATTCCAAAAAAGGATGGTCATGGTCTGTTTCAAGTTCTCTTAAACTGTGATCCAGGCCTTTTGGCTTAAGGCCAAGCTTTAAAAATCGTGCAATTTTTTGCAGTTCGCATTTTTTGTTTGCAGGACAATGAGCACAATCCACTTCGTGAACTGACATAAGTAATTGAAAGGCCGTCCGTTGTAGACGCCTGACAGCAGGCGTATCAGTCCTGACCACCATTCCATCCTCCACATCCAATGTGCAGGAGGTTACAGGCTTTGGCATGCCTTCAATTTCGACAAAACATAATCGGCAGGAAGCATTCTTTTCCTTTCTTTCTTTTAGATAGCAAAGATTGGGAATATAAATATTATTTTCAAGGCAGGCCTGAAGGAGGTTCGTCCCTTCGATTATTTCAAGATATTGTTCGTCAACAATAATTTTGGACATTGGTGTCTCTCTTTTAATGGCATTAATTAACAGATTTTTCAATAATAGGAGCTTTTTCAGGAGGAGAAACCCTTATAACAGCATTATACTCAGGTGGACAGGCTACCTGGCATTCACCACACTTCACACAAAGTGCCTGATCAACTCCTTTTTTTCGATTTTTAGTGGTAAAAATTGCATCAACCGGACAACTGCCCACGCAGGCATCACATCCCCTGGCGCACTTATCCAAATCAATATAAAAAGCTGTCAAAGAGCGGCAGACACACGCTGGACAGCGTTTCTCCAGGACATGGGCCTCATATTCATCTCTAAAATAACGAAGAGAAGTAAGTACCGGATTTGGCGCTGTTTTCCCCAAACCACACAGAGACCCTTCGATAATCGTTTCACTCAAGGTTTTCAGTTGTTCCAGATCCCCTTCACGTCCTTGCCCTTTAGTAATACGATCCAGAATACGCAATAGATGATAGGTCCCAATCCTGCAAAAGGTACATTTGCCACAAGATTCATTTTGAGTAAATTCGAGGAAATAACGAGCAATATTGACCATGCAATTATCCTCATCCAAAACAACCATACCACCTGAACCTATCATTGCTCCAGCACCTGCAAGAGAATCAAAGTCAATCGGTGTATCCAGAAAATCACTTGACAAGCAGCCGCCTGAAGGGCCACCTATCTGGACTGCTTTAAATTTCTTTTTATCAGGAATTCCGCCGCAAATATCAAAGATAAGTGTTTTAAGATCAACTCCCATCGGAATTTCCACAAGACCGGCATGTAGCACATTTCCCACTATTGAAAAAACAGCAGTACCCGGACTATCCTTAGTTCCAATCGAGCGATACCAATCCCCTCCATTATTCAGAATAGCTGGAACGGAGGCTATGGTTTTGACATTATTTATTACTGTAGGCCTATTGCCAAGACCATGTTGCACAGGATAGGGTGGACGATGCTGGGGCATACCCCTTTCACCCTCCAGAGATTGAATTAAGGCCGTCTCTTCTCCGCAAACAAATGCTCCCGACCCCTTAAAAACAGAGATCTTAAGATCAAACGAAGAGCCCAGGATGCTGTTCCCCAAAAGCCCCAGTTCTTCTGCCTGGCTTATGGCCCCTGAAATCATTTCAATAGCCCGGGGATATTCAGACCGGACATAGACAATGGCACTTCCAGCCCCAATGGCGTAAGCACAGATAATCATCCCTTCCAGGATCTGATGAGGATTACTTTCCAGAATTGTTCTGTCCATATATGCACCTGGATCACCCTCATCAGCATTTAATATCATAATTTTATCCTGGCCTTCAGCCTCCCTTGCAAAGCCCCACTTTTTACCTGTAGGAAATCCAGCACCTCCCCTGCCCCTGATACCCGAACTTATAATCTCAGAAATAATTTCATCAGGAGCAAGCTGAAAAGCCCTGGCCAGGCCGGAATAGCCTCCCTCATCAATATAGGCATTGATATCTTCAGGGTCTATGATCCCACATTTTTGGAGAATAATTCTTTTTTCCTGGGAAAAACGCGGAAAATCATAGATCTGTGGAATTAATTCATTCTCCTTTGTAGCTCCAAGGAGATATTCAAAAAGAGGATCACCATCTATGAGAAATGACTGAACTATCATTTTAGCCTTGCCTGGTGTCACATGATGATAAAAAATAGGTGGAAATCCGGAATCAGGATGGTCTATTATCACCACCGGTTCAGCATAACAATGACCAATACATCCCACTGTTTGTATTTGCCCATCAATACCTTGTTCCTTAAGTGCCTCTTCAAAGGCCTTTTTTGTATCAATGGCTCCTGAAGCAATCCCGCAGGTAGCCATACCGATTGAGATTCTGGGCCCTTTTATCAGGCTAAGACGCTTAATATGCGCATCTGCATCTTTACAAATTTTATCAAAGGCCTGATTAATTTCCATTTTCATCTGCATCCCTTTTTTCTTTTAATCTGGCTTGTTTTTCTTTTAATCTGGCTTGTTTTTCTTTTTCAATCTGAAAACCGAGGATAAGCCCTTCCACCTTGCTGGGAGCCATGTTGCCGTGTACGGTTTCACCAATAACAACAACCGGCGCCAAAGCACAACATCCTACACAGGCCACCCGTTCAATACTGAATTCCCTGTCCGGAGTGGTTTTACCTTCCTTGATCTCCAGTTTACGCTCAAAATTTTCAAGTATTATATCTCCACCTTTGACATGACAAGCGGTACCCATGCATACTTTGACAGGATGTTTTCCAGGAGGATTAAATTTAAATTGGTTGTAAAAGCTTGCTACACTATAAACCTCACAGGCACCAATATTCAGATGATCTGAAACCATTTGTATGGTAATTGGCGCGATATAGGCGTATTTCTCCTGGATCATCTGAAGGATTGGTATAAGATCTCTCCGTTCGGCTGAATAATCTTTGAGCCTGCATCGTATATCATTCAACATGGCTTCTTCCTGAGCAAACAGGTTTGAAGACTCATCTAAATGGGTTTTCTTAGACATGGAATACTCCTTTGTCCGGGCTTATATAAAAAAATATGGATTTCATTGTACGAAAATTTTTTATATAGCTTGCAGTATATTTCGGTGTGATTGGTAGAGGCGGAAACATTGGATTGTTTAAAAATATTCATCAGCAACCAAAACTTGCTGGTCACTGATGAAAGTAGGTTTTAAAATAGACTCTATTGAAATTTTTTAATTTCTTCAGTCAAAGCAGGAACAACATCAAAGAGGTCTCCTACAACGCCATAGTCCGCTTTTTGAAATATTGGAGCATCAGGATCTTTATTGATAGCTACAATAACCTTTGAAGTACTCATCCCAGCTAAATGCTGAATTGCCCCTGAAATACCGCAAGCGATATAAAGATTAGGAGAAACCACTTTTCCTGTCTGTCCAACCTGATCTCCATGGGGACGCCATCCGGCATCAACTGCCGAGCGGGAAGCTCCAACACTGGCGCCTATCAAATCAGCCAGATCTTCCAAGACCTTATAACCTTCCGGCCCTTTCATCCCACGACCGCCGGAAACAATTTTTTCCGCTTCTGTCAAATCAACTTTTCCAGTTGTGTCTTCAAGAACTTCCACTGTCCTGGCTTTTATGTCATCATCACCAATATTAACAGCCGCGTCAACGACCTCGGCTGATTTTGATGAATCAGGTTCTGCTATACTCATAACATTCGGTCGGGCAGTGGCCATTTGGGGAATGCTATTCTCAAAGCTGATTCTGGCATAAGCCTTGCCAGCATAAATTGGTCTGATAGCCACTAAGGAACCATCTTCGATTGCAAATTCAGTGCAATCCTGGGCCATTCCAACATCTAATTTACCAGATAGCCTGGAGGCCAGATCCTTACCCTCGACAGAAGCTCCAAGCAGCAAAATAGCCGGATCAACAGCCTTTACCTGATCGGCTATAACTGCTAAATAGGCATCTGTGCCATAGGCTTCAAGCTTAGCATCATCAGCCACTATAACTTTATCCGCGCCATAATTGCCTATGGCGGCGGCCTTATCCTTAATATTAGAGCCAAGTAAAACCACGGTTAAATCCTGACCCAGAGCATCTGCCAGGCGTCG
>DAOWOF010000008.1 GCA_030642205.1 Desulfobacteraceae bacterium
GAATATTGCAGAAACCTGGCAAAATCTTTAATATCTTGAAAATATTTATACAAATCTGCACATAATCGTGAAGACCTCTTCCATACATCCAAATCCTCAAATTTCAAAATAACCTCCAGTGCTGACAACTGATAACTGACAAACTAACTCTTACAACTTCATCTTTGGGTTGCGGGCATCAAGCCCGCCTTAGATTATAGTTGGATCGAATTTCAGAGACTAATTTACCCATTGATTGCGGGAATAACTGTGATGAGGACTCAGGAGTGCTTGCGAATCGCATTAATTCGTTCAATGACTGGAGGATGGCTATACTCCAAAAATACTTTAAGGGGATGAGGAGTTAGATTGGACAAATTATCTACACTTAATTTTTTTAAGGCATTGATCATAGACTTAGGTTTTCCATAGGTGCTGATTGCAAAATTATCTGCCTGATACTCATGCTTTCTTGAAAGTAGATTTATAAAAACAGAAAGAATCATATCAATAGGTGCATATAAAAACCCAAAAAAGATAAGGCCCGCGTAGATTGAGGTTTCTTGCATTTTAAAGGCATCAAATAAGACCGGATTGGATATGAATTGAGAGAGGATATAAAACATGATCCCTGTCGTACAGATTGAAATCAGCATGAATTTCAGAATATGTTTTTTCTTGTAATGTCCAATTTCATGGGCCAGAATGGCAACTAATTCCTCCTCAGAATGATTTTCAATCAGTGTATCAAAAAGTACAATTCTGCGAAATTTGCCAAACCCTGTAAAAAAAGCATTGGATTTAGTGGATCTTTTTGATCCGTCCATCTTAAAGACTCCTTTAATACGAAAATTCTGAGATGCAGCATAGTCCTCTATGGCGCTTTTTAATGTGCCCTCCTCAAGAGGGATAAACTTATTAAACAGGGGCATAATAATTACAGGGGCAAGATACATAAAAAAAATCTGGATAACAGTTAGAGTAAGCCAGCAATATAACCATGCCCATGGTCCGGCTTTTTCAAAAAACCATAAAATAGCTATAAAGATTCCTCCACCAATTATTGCTCCCAGAATCAAGGCCTTTAATATATCCAGGATAAAAGTTTTGATAGTTGTTTTGTTAAAACCATATTTTTCTTCAATTACAAAGGTGCTGTAAAGCAAAAAAGGAAGATTTAGTATCTGGCTGGCCAATAATATTATAGCGGCAAAAATAAGGCCGGTTGAGATACTGCCTAGTTCAAAGCCTCTGGCAAATTGGTCAACCAGATTAAAGCCCCCAAAAAGCAGAAAAAGAATTGTCACGGGGGTTATAATACTTTCATGTATAATACCAAAGGATGTTGTATCCCTAAGATATTCCTGTGATTTAAGGTATCTCTCTTCATCGTAAAATCCTTTAAACTCGTCAGGGAGACTGGGACTCAGATACTTCAGATTTAAGAACTCAACTATTAGGGTCAGAAAATAGCTACCGATTAAAATGACCAGGATTATAACTAAAAAGGGATTCATATTCTTCTCGGATTAAAATTTTCGCCTGACGCTGGAATTGGGAAAATTGGCAGTGTTCGTTCAGGCCTTATTTAATTATTGCTGAAAAATGGCCAGCTATAATACTTTTTTGGTCATCGGGTAAACATAGATAGATTTTTCCTGATAGCTTTCCCTCTTTTTTAGCGCCAAATTCAAGACGCATGACATAATCCTTCATAAAAACCTTTGACTTTGGAATGTCCTTATTCTTTTCTTTCCATTTTATATATATGTGAGGGGAATTAAAGCCAGTGGATTTATCAATAATATACTGTTTGCCTTCAAGTACTTCACCTTTTTTAATAAAAAGGAATATTTCTACTGCATGATCAGGAAAAAAATCCTGCCCATCACGAATCGTTAGAATACCGCTATGTATTGCGGCAGATCTTGAAATAAATTTATCTCCATGGATCTTGCCCTGAGCCATTACATGGGGAATCTTCATCTGATCAAGATTCTTCTGCCAGGTTAAGGATACGGTCTCTGACCTGTCTGTTAATGCCTTTTGAGGGTCATCCTCAAGATGCTCTCTGGCTCGTGCCTGTCCCAGGCCGCCTAATTCGGCCGCTTTTTTAAAATCATTCTCAGCCTTGGTTTTCTGCTTCATGGCAAGATAAACAATGCCTCTGTTGTAATATATATCACCGTCATCGGGATGAATTGAGATGGCCTTATTATAATCCATAAGGGCTAGATTATTTCTGCCAATTTCGTGATATACATTGCCCCTATTGCAATAGATGTCTACTCCCCTGGGAGTAAGCTTTAAGGCCGCATTGAAATCATTAAGGGCTGCATTAAACTTTTTATAATTGACATATATAAGACCCCTATTAAAATAGGCGTCTCCAAAACTTTTATTTATTCTAATGGCAGCAGAATAATCCTTTAAAGCATTTTTATGATTCCCCTGTAAATGATATAAATAGCCCCTGTTAAAGAACGCAATGGCATTTTCAGGCTCTTTTTTAATAAGCTGATCAAGGGACTTGATTTCCGTTTTAGATCTAAAATCCTTTGGTTGAATTTGAGAAGAGGAAAGGATGTCCTGTTTTGCGCCTTTTTTTAAAGGCCTTTTGCCTTGGTACTTCAAGGCTTTTTGTCCATGATGAAGGGGCTCTGAAAGCATTTGTTTGCTCATGGATGCTTCAAAGGCCGTTGAAATTAATTTATGGGAATTATAAAAAAACAGAGCAAGAGCCATAAAAGGAATTAATCCGATGGCAATCATGATCGCGACATGGACCATATTGGTCTCCACCATGGGGAAGTGTTCTACCTCTTCAGGCTCTCCAACCATCAGTCCATTGATTTGCCATCTGTAAAGCATACATATAGACCACGGTAAAAAGAGACTAAATGTCACACTATTTAGAATGAAACTGATTAAAAATACTTTTAGAAAATCGCCAAATCTGGAGCCAAAAGAAGTCTTTTCTCCGCCATATTCAGTATGCTCTTCCTTCCAGGCATAAAAACGATAGAGGCCTATAAAATAATAAAGCCCCAGAGTAATCATAGGAAGAATTACCATATGAATTAAATATAGAAGAAATAAGTTGCCACCAGTGCCTGCAAAATGACTTGGCTTGCCCTCTACCAGAGTATTTTGCACTTTCCAGGTCAAGAATTTACATATGGCCCATGGAGCATAAAATCCAAAAGTAATAATGGTCAGGATTCCCTGCACCAGGATAATAACAAAGAGCTGTAAACCATCTCCTGTAAAAGAAACCCGTTTACCATTAATTATGGTATTGGATGCTTTTTGCCTAAAAAGTCTTACCCAGGCCCAAGCAGAATAAATGCCCCCGGTAATTATGCCAAGCAATAAAACATGAATTAATACTGTTACAACGTAATTACCTCCTGTGCCGCTAAATTTACAATTTCCCCTGGCCATCACTTCCCCCTTATAAGAGATTTAATCCCTTGGTAAATAAATCAGGTTTTTGCCTAGGTTAAATAACGATTCATCTATATATTTTCCTCCACCATAACTATAAACGATCTCTCAGAGCCGCGATTACCTTGAGATCTGGTGGCAGAAAATGATACCTGTCAAAATCATTGATTGTGATCCATTTAATGTCCTGCTCCTCGCAAGCCTTGGGCTCTCCATCAAAACAGACACAAAAAAAGAAATGTAAAGAAATTACTCTGGCTTCATATTCATGGTCAACAGTCAGAAAATGTTTCTCGATTTTTACTGTAACGCCTAATTCCTCCTTTAGCTCTCTGATAAGACAATTTTTGAGGCTTTCATCTTTCTCCTGTTTACCCCCTGGAAATTCCCATAATCCCTCAAGAGGGGTTCCCGAAGGACGTTTTGCTATCAGGATCTTATTTTTTCTCAGAATCAGGCCAGCCGCTACTTGCAGATGGGGTTTATTTGATTGCTCTTTTTTCACGAACCCCCCTTAACCGTAACCTGAGATAGCTTTCCTCTGCTTCTTCATGATCTGAGACAAGCTTCAATATGTCTTTATAGGCTTGCAGGGCGGCTTCCAGGTTATCTTTTTTTTCATGCAATTTTGCAAGGCGCAGTAAAAGTTTGATATCTCTTGGTTTGAGCTTTTGAATATTATTCATCTGTATTATAGCCAGATCTTCACGGCCGGTCTTTAAACAGGCCAGGACAAGATATTCTTTTAGATCAATTGAACCTGGATTTTCTTTTACTCCGATTATAAAAATCCGAAATATCTTTTCATAGTCGTTCTTCTTTTGAAGGTAATTAAAGATAAAGTGATAGATTTTAATATTATTAGGAGAGAGCTTAATAAGCAGTTTTGCCTCTTTAAATGCGGATTGGAATTTATTTTGAGACTTATAGATATCAAATAAAATACCATGAGCAGAAACATCATTGGGGCTTAATTTCACGTATTTGGTAAAATAGGGAAGGCTTGCCTTGAGATTTCCAGATTCATATTCAAGGGCACCAAGATTATATATTACTGTCTTGTTTTTTGCATCCAGGGCAAAAAGCCTCTTATAAATTCTTTTTAATTCGGTTTTCTTTCCTTGTTTTTCTTTGATCTTGACCAGCAATTGTAAAGGGGGTAAGGCCTTTGGCCGTTTTTTTATAATCTCTTTTAGATATTTTTCCGCTTTTTTCAGCTTGCCCTGATTAATAAGATCATGAGCCAGATTAATTCTGTTTTCAATATCATCCGGTTTTAATTTAAGGGCCTTGGCTAGATAAATTTGAGCCTTTTTTTTATTGGATAATCGTTCATAAAGATAGGTGATATTATAATAAAGATTCGCATCCCGCGGATTCAATTTGGCAGCCTTGAGGTAAAATGCAATCGCCTTCCTGATTGATCCGGATTTATTGTAAAGATACCCCAATTGTTGATAGATAGGCAGACAATCCTTACTCGCCACCTGCTTGGTTAGAAGTAAATATTCTTTAATGGCATTTTTGAATTTGTTTCCTTTTGCGTAAGTTTCTGCCAGTTGTTGACGGATCTCCAAATCTTCCGGGTCCTGTTGGAGCATTCGTTTATAAACTGAAATAATGCCATGCCTGTTATTATAAGTGGAATATAGTTTCAGTAGTTCGGATAGTTCTGAGAAATCAGGATCTTCATCCAATAATTTCTCCATAATGCTGGCAGCATGAGACCATTGTTTGGAGTGTTTATATTCATTCAGAAGCTCATATTTAAATTCATCTTCATCAGGGAAAAAAGTCATCCCACGTTTAAGAAAGGCAATACGCCTTTTTTTATCAATGATTTGGTTTGCCTTTTTTAACCAATCATCTATGGTCGGTTTGACTTCCCAATTAAAATAACCGATTTCCGTATTTTGATATTTTATACTGATTCTAAATTGATTTATATTGAAGATTTCCTGATCTGAAAACAGGCTGGCAAGAGTAATCTTTTCGTAGCGCAAGGCCTCTATATCAGGCAGGGATGTTACTAAACGGGTAAAAAGATTAAAGGGAATATTTGTGGAAATATTCAGAATTTTAACCTTATCATAAGGGCTGAGAAAATAGGTTTTACCCGGTAGAAGCCGCATGCGCTCCTGGTTTGTCTCAAGGAGGACAGAGTTAAGCTGAGGCGAAACAAAATAAATAAAATGGCATAGATAACCACTTATGGCGCAGACTCCAACCAACAATAGAGTGATAACCCAATAAAGGGGCCTGGGATAAAATGACTTTTTCTTTCTGTCGTTCAAGAATCGCCAGCACTGATAAGTTTATTTTTTTCCTAAAGGTTTGTCTTCCCAGATTAAAAGAATCGGACTTGCCACAAAAATGGATGAATATGTCCCAACTAATACTCCGATCAAGATTGCAAAGGCAAAATCATGAATCACACCGCCACCCAAAATAAAAAGGGCCAGAATAACGATTAAGGTCGTAAGCGAGGTAAGGATGGTCCGACTCAGTGTCTCGTTTATGCTAGTATTCATAGCCTCTTCAAAGGATTTTTTTCGAAAACGCCGCGAATTTTCCCTGATTCTGTCAAAGACAATAATAGTGTCATTGAGAGAATATCCCACAATGGTTAAGAAAGCGGCGATAATGGAAAGAGAAATTTCCCGATCGGTTAAGGCAAAAGCTCCCATTGTAATCGTGACATCATGAATCAATGCAATAATTGCTCCAAGGGCATATCTTAGCTTTAAAAACCAGCAAAGCGCAATGGTGACCAATAGGGCGACAATAATAAGCCAGGAAACAGGCAAGCCAAATCCTGATGCCAGATAGACAGCAAAGATCAGGGAAAGCGCCATTATAATACTCATAAGCCATTTTAGTTCAAATCGGCCTGAAATATAGATCGCGATAAATAAAATGGAATAGAAGATAGCGAAAAGGGCCTTTTGCCGCAAGTCTTCGCCGACTTTGGGGCCAACCATTTCAACACGCCTCATCTCAACCCCTTGCCCGAATTCAATAATCAGAGATTGTTTAACTTTTTCACTTAATCCTGATAATTTCAAATCTGTTTTTCTGACTCGTATCAGATATTCATGATCATCTTTTTCCCCGAATTCCTGAATGATGCTATCTTGCAACTGCACAGATTTAAGGGCAGCCTTGATCTCGGATGGCAAATGTTTTTCATCCAGCTTGACCTGTATTAAAACTCCACCGGCAAAATCAACGCCATAATTAGGGCCGCCTCGCCATATGAGCAGCAAGATAGTTGCTAAAATCAAACTTGCCGATAATATAAAAGCAATTCTGCGATTTCCGATAAGATCCAGATTGATTCCAGGTTTTATAAATTCCATAATTATCTACTCCAACTTTACAGCTGCCCAATATAATACTCAGGATATAGCCGTAACTGAAAACTAAATGCTCAGTTTCTTCATTCCACGCTGCAAATACAAATAATCAAAGACAATCCGAGTGACAAAGATAGCCGTAAAGAGGCTGGCAATAATACCTATGCTAAGCGTTACGGCAAAACCTCTTACAGGACCTGTGCCAAACTGAAATAATACCAGGGCTGCAATTAAGGTGGTAACATTGGCATCAAGAATTGTCACCAGGGCCTTGGAATAGCCGCCCTCAATAGATGCCCTGTTGGTTCTTCCAAGCCTGGCTTCTTCTCTTATACGTTCAAAAATCAGGACATTGGCATCAACAGCCATTCCGATGGTAAGGATTATTCCCGCTATGCCGGGCAGGGTCAATGTAGCTCCAAAGAAGGCCAAACCCGCCATAATAAAAAGGATATTCAATAGAAGCGCCAGGTCAGCAATACAACCTGACAGGCCATAATAAACTGCCATAAAAAGAATGACTATAACACCCCCGATAAGCATTGATTTAAACCCTTTTTCAATGGAGTCTTTTCCCAGGGAGGGGCCTACTGTCCGTTCTTCAATAATTTCGACCGGCGCCGGCAATGCGCCTGCGCGTAATACAATTGCCAGATCTCGCGCCTCTTCCATATTAAAGCGACCGGTTATCTGAGCCTTTCCTCCAGATATCTTGCTCTGGATTACAGGCGCTGAATTTATCTTTTTATCAAGCACAATGGCGAGTCTCTTTTTGATATTTTCACCTGTGATTTGCTCGAAAAGCCTTGCCCCTCTGGAATCAAAGGAGAGAGATACATAAGGTTCATTATACTGCGAATCTATCTGAACCCTTGCATCAGTAATATATTCGCCTGTAATCAATGTCCTTTTCTTTATTAAAAACGGGGTTTTTACCTGACGTCCAGTCTCACGATTTAAACTCATCTGATATAAGATTTCATCTCCAGGCGGCAAATTCCCTTTAAGGGCCTCATCAACGCTGTTTTCATCATCAACTAATTTAAACTCCAGCAATGCGGTTTTCCCTATTAATTCCATAGCCCTTTTAGGGTCCTTGATTCCAGGCAGCTGAATAAGTATCTGATGGCCTTCCTGGGGTCTGATATCAGGCTCGCTGACACCAAACTGATCAATCCTGTTCCGGATAGTTTCCAGGGCCTGATCAACAGCCATTCTTTCCACCTTTTCCCTGGCCTTGGCTAATAAAACAAGGTGAAAGGAAGGATGGCTGTCCTCCCCTGAAATCTTTCTGATCTCAAAATCAATGTAATGATCTTTTACAATTTCCTGTAATAAATCCTGATCCTTGTCTCTCATTAAGGTTAGATCAATCTTGTTCGAACCTTGACGCTTGAGCTTCAGATACCGGATTTTATCTTTTCTCAGATCTTTTTTGAGTTCTTCTACAAACCTCTCAAGATGATTTTCCACCGCCTTGATAACCTTGACTTTCAATACAAGGTGCATTCCACCCTGAAGATCAAGGCCTAAATGAATCTTGTCCTGCGGCAAGATATTTGACCACCATACAGGCAGATTTTTAGTAAGAGAGGGAGTAAGATAAATCAATGCGAAAAGAATAATAACCAGGGCAATTCCGCTACGCCAACCTAAGTTATTTGACAATTGTTACTCCATTGTATTGGGGTTTATCCAAAACATCAGCAGCCATATTTTCAGCTATAGCTTTCTAGAAACATCTTTACTTTGTTATGATCCAAAACCACTTAAGACATTCAATATGAGTGCATCAGGAATCATTCTTCCTTATCTTGCCAAAAATAATTTTATAAAAGAATTTAAGGGTCGATTATGAAAGATACAGACTTCTTATAATTCAGCTCCCTTTCTGATAACGACAGAGATTGAACCTCGTGATATTTTGACCCTTATTTTTGGCGCAATCTCCATAGTTATAATATCATCTGTTATGCCGGTAATGGTTCCATGCAGACCGCCTGTGCTGATAATCCGATCTCCCTTTTTTACAGCCGCGAGCAATTCCCGATGTTGTTTCGCCTTTTTTTGCTGAGGTCGAATTAGTAAAAAATAAAAAATAACAAACATGAGAACCAGAGGTATCAAAGCAGTGAAACCGCTTTGTGCTCCGCCTCCGGTTCCTCCTGATCCCATGGCATGAACCAGCGTATTCATAATATAATCTCCTTAAATCAAAGTGATATTATAGATCCCAGAATATCAGATATATAGTTTATAGCACATACCCCCAAAGATGTACAAATTAAGATATCAAAAAATAATGCTAATATAATTTTTTCCAGGGATATAAATTGGTCACAGTCTCGATTTTTGATTCTTATAGAATTCTTTTTTAAAGATGTCCAGCCTGCTTTCTTTTATGGCGAGCCTTAGCTGAGCCATAAGATTAGTATAATAATGAATATTATGGATGGTATTTAACCTGTAGGCCAAAATTTCCCGTGACATAAAAAGATGCCTCAAATAGGCCCTGGAAAAATTGGAGCACGTATAACAGGTGCAAGATTCATCGATTGGCCTAGCATCATCCACAAAACGCGCATTCTTTATAGTCAATTTTCCTCTGGAAGTAAAAAGAGTCCCATTTCTTGCGTTTCTGGTAGGCATAACACAATCAAACATATCCACTCCTTGAGAAATTGACTCTACCAGGTCCTCAGGAGTTCCTACACCCATGAGATAAACTGGTTTATGAGAAGGGAGAAGACCCACAGTACTTTCAATAATGTTTATCCTGGTCTGAGAACTCTCCCCAACAGAGAGACCGCCCAACGCATACCCATCAAAATCCATTGACACTAATTCGGAGGCACTTTTTTCCCTTAAATCAGGATACATACCTCCCTGTACAATACCAAAAATGGCCTGATTCCCATTATTATCCAAACGATCACGAGATCTGCGGGCCCAGAGGCTTGTCAACTTGACAGACTCCATGACATATTCATAATCAGCCGGATATGAAACACATTCATCAAATGCCATTATAATATCCGCGCCCAGGGCCTTTTGAATATCTATGGCCTCTTCAGGGCCGATAAAATGACGGGACCCATCTATATGGGATTGAAATGTCACTCCATCCTGGGTTATGCTGCGTAAACGGGCCAGACTATAGACCTGGAAGCCTCCGCTATCAGTCAGAATAGGCCCTGACCAGCCCATAAATTGATGCAGTCCGCCCAGCTGTTCAATAATCTTATGGCCTGGCCGTAGATAAAGGTGGTAAGTATTTGCAAGAATGATCTTGGCCCCTGCGCCATTTAAATCAACAGGATCTACCGCCTTTACAGACCCCAAGGTGCCTACCGGCATAAATATTGGAGTCTCAAAAGTTCCATGCGGCGTCTTTAGCTCTCCTACCCTGGCTCGATTATTGGCTGAATTACAAATTATGTTGAATTCCACCTTTTATCCCTTTACGAGTCCCTCATATTTTGATGAGGTCAGACAATTAACATGGCATCGCCATAACTGTAGAATCTATATGCATCCGCGACCGCTATCGAATAAGCCTTTTTGGCCAGAGATAAACCGGCAAAGGCCGCCACTAAAAATAATAAAGAGCTCTTGGGAAGATGAAAATTGGTAATAAGGGCATCTACTACCTTGAAAGAATATCCAGGTGTAATAAGAAGCCCGGTTTTTCCTCCTCCGGCTGAAATGAAGCCATCTTTATCCGCCACTTTTTCTAAAGTTCGAACAACAGTGGTCCCTACAGCTATCACCCTTCCCCCATCCTTTTTTGTTTCATTTATAGCTTCTGCTGTGGCAGTTGGGATATCATAATATTCCTCTTCCAAGTGATGCTTTTTAATATCTCTTACCCGCACAGGGCTAAATGTGCCATAACCAACATGAAGGGTCAAAAAAGCCGTGTTCACTCCTGTTTTGTTTAATTTTTTAAATAGCTCCTGAGTAAAATGCAGTCCAGCAGTAGGAGCAGCGATAGCCCCCTTTACAGAAGAAAAAATCGTTTGATATCGCTTGCTGTCAAGATGCTTCAAGTCAGAATCTTTTGTTCGTTTGATATAGGGCGGCAAGGGGACTTGTCCCTGGATATCGAGTTGCTCATCAATATTTGCATTTTTAAAGGCTATCCTGACCTTTCCTTCAGGCAAGACCTCTTCAATTTGTCCGGAGAGTCCATTTTCGAAGAACAGGAGATGACCTTCGCGGGGTTTTTTAGATGATTTCATAAGGCATAGGCGAGACTGAGAAGCATCTGAAATAAAAGAGGGATGATCCAGAACCAGGATTTCTATCTGGCCTCCGCTCTCTTTTTTCCCATGAAGCCGTGCCTTGACAACCTTTGTATCATTGAAGATTAAAAGATCTCCTGGCTCAAGTAATGATAAAAGTTCAAAAAAATTATGCCCAGAGCATTTTCTGTCCTGACGGTCGACAAGAAGTAATCGGGAATGATCCCGTTTTTCAGCCGGCAACCGGGCAATCAACCGGGCAGGTAGAATGTAGTTGTAATCATTAATTTCAAACATTATGGAATCATACGGTTTGCCTTGTGGCAGAGCATAGAGGATAACTATTTCTTGTAAAAATCTCGTTCCATGTGAAGCAAAAAATTACCAGCGCGTACATTATTCAAGATCCACCTTAATGTCAAATTATTTTATTTCTTGCATAAATAAGTAATCAAGATGCCTATTATCATGGCCATAAGGCCTACTATCCTGAGAGAATTTTCAGGGATATTCTGGATAGTCAATACCCATTTTTTCATCTTATCCGGGAAGGCAAAATATGGCAGGCCTTCAATAATAAGAATAAGCCCCAAAAGGCAAAAAAATGTTTTCATTATTCTCTGATCCTGTTTAGGATAGGGTTCTTAAAAGAAAATATTTGACACCATAGCATGAAATCGGAAGCTTATCCGTTGTAGCCTGGGTACTGCTTGGCGAGCACAGAGAAGCACTATCAGCTTTGAAGGCAACTTACTTTAATTTATAAAGGAAGACAAGCAAGTTTATAATGAAAGTTTTTAAAAAAATATAAAACAAAAAATATTTTGACAATTCCCTTAGAAAGAATAAAGCTATAGTATCATGCAAATAATAATCATGCTGATAATAGATGCCTAAGCAAAGGAGAATTCCTTAAATGGATAAAGAGCCTAAAAGGAGATTTCATCTCCATCATTTTAAGTCAATCAGTCATGCCATTGCTACCTATGAAGATTTGGGTCTGCTTTTTAATCATCTGGCAGAGGGAACTGCCCGTGCCTTTGATGCCAAAGGTTGTGCTATTATGCTTTTAGATGAGCGGGAAAAACAGTTCTTTCTTGTTAGCAGCTATGGCATTTCTGAATCTTATAAAAAAAAGGGGCCTATTCTTATTGATCAGAGCGATAGCGCTTTTTTTATTAATGAGCCTGTTTTTATAAAGGATATGCTATGTGATAATCGGATACATTATCCGGAGGAGGCTAAAGAAGAAGGCTTTGTGTCATTACTCTGTATACCCATAAGACATAGGAAAGACCCTATTGGACTGGTCAGGATTTATCATGCAGAGGCAATACAATATCATAAAGAGGATGTCGATGCCTTATGTGTTTTGTGTGAGCTGCTGGGGATGGTTATCGAAATTAATGGCCTGATAAATTTTCTGGATAAAGTCAAAGTTGCCATGGGAAGCTTGCCAACAAGAATGCTGGCAGGATTATAATCTATGTCCCCAAAAAATGTAAAAGACACTACAAATTTTTTTTTCATCGATTATGGCGACATTATTGATCTTGGAACACGACAATTTAAAGTAACCGGCCATGAACGAGAAGCCCGTTTTGGGATGGATGAGCCCAAATATTGGGTGAAAAGAGCCATTGATTTGAAGACAGGAGAAAAGAAAATCCTCAAGTTATCCTATTTTGAGTCTTTCGAGACTTCAATAGGTGGAGTTAAGATAGATCGTTTCAGGAACCCTGAAAAGGAAGGTGATATCCTGGCATTGGTAGGCAGCCACCCCTATTTTATGCATGGTAAGGCCTACAGAGATATAAAAGACAATAATATTCGGGTACTGGATATTGTCCATGGAATTAACTTCTATAATTACATAGCTTCACTCGAAATGGATTACAATACTTATTTCAAAACCCTTTTACCAGAAATCATAAAACGCCTTATAAATGCCTTTGAAGCGATTCGGTTTCTTCATTCCAATGGTTTTAACCACGGTGATATCAGAAATGATCATATTATAATTGAACGCGAAACAGGCAACTACGTTTGGATCGATTTTGATTATGATTATCAAACTACTGAAAATCCATTTGGTTTGGATATGTTTGGTATTGGCAATATATTGATCTATGCTGTTGGGATGGGATTTCATAATCTTTACAATATAAGGAATGATAAAAAAACCTATAAAGATATTATTAATGACTTGGATCCCGGAGATTTTGCAATACTGGACCAGTCGCGATTTGTCAATCTTAGGAAATTATATCCTATTATTCCTTTAGTTCTTAATGAGATCCTTGCCCATTTTTCAAGGCGTGCAAATATATATTATGAATTAGCTGAAGAATTAATTGATGATTTATACCGATGTTTATATCTCGGTTTTGAGTGAGATTATGAAAAATATGGAATCTACAATCAATTTTTTCTCTATGCTCCATAAAATTTAAGATAATACATTTGATCATAATTTCTGATAAGCTGCCCAAGACACTATCTGATAACTTTATAAAAGAGTGTCTTGCAGGTATCTGTACAAGAGTCAAACGAATGACCTTTTATAAATATTAATTTTATCTGAAATTAGGGAGAAATATTTTGGATACGAAAACCAATTATGTCCTTGTAGCCTTATCCGATTCTATAAGTTCCCGAGGGGTAATTAACTATTTAATATCACAACCATTACGTCCCCCAGATGTAACCATGGTCTTGCTGCATATATTCAGAAAATCATCCGCCAGCAAAGATCTTATGGGTAAAAAATTTACTCAATTACAGCCGGCAAGGATGTCTGACTTCCTTAAAGAAGCAAAAGAGAAGTTAGTTGAAAATAATTATAATCCGGACAGGATTGAAATCGAATTTGTGGATAAAGAATATCCCGCGGTATCGGATGGCATTATTGACCAATTTAAAAAAAGAAAATATGTAATGGTCGTAATTGGTCGTAAAAGGATGTCCAAGGCCGAAGAATTTGTTTTAGGAGATGTTAGTGTAAAGTTGGTTCGGGCACTGGAAAACACTGCGGTTTTGGTCGTTAAATCGATATAAAAAACTTCAATATTTCTTCTTAATGAGGTCATCAATGAAAAGAATTTTACTTTTTTTACTTAGTACATTCATCATGGTTTCTTTATTAAATTGTAGCAAAAATCCCACGGACGGCCCTCTTGTGCGAATTGAAACGACCTATGGCGACATTGTTATGACGCTTTACCCTCTGGAGTCTCCCAAGACAGTGGAAAATTTTCTCCAGTATGTGAAAGAGGGCTTCTATGATAACACAATATTTCATCGTGTAATAAGGCGCTTTATGATACAGGGTGGAGGCCTGACTCCTGAATTGAAAACAAAACCAACACGAGATCCGATTATAAATGAAGCGGCCAACGGACTCAAAAACAAACGTGGAACTATCGCCATGGCCCGTGGCAGCGAACCAGATTCCGCCAGAGCTCAATTTTTTATTAATCTTAGAAACAATCCCTTCCTTGATCATAAGAAAAAGACTTTGAGTAACTGGGGCTATTGTGTCTTTGGCCGGGTGATTGAAGGAATGGATGTTGTAGATAAAATTGAGGGAATACCGACCATCTCAAAAAAAGGCTTCCCAAAATTTCCGGAGACATTAGTCATAATAAAGAAAGTATCAGTATTAGAAGGCTTATAAAGTTTCGAAGGGTTCACTCAAAAATAATATAAGATGCCAATTCTGCAAATTTATTTTTAAGCGAGTCCTAAGAGTCAATCCAATATTGACGGCTTCTAAAAAAATATGGTATCTTAAAAAACTAACTTAGGGTGGCGTTTCGTAAAGGTCTTCCATCCTTATTCCTGAATCTGACCATAATATTGCCTTGCTTCCAGAAAGATTTTTGTAAGAGCAGAGGGTATAATATGTACTGCAACGTACATTAATTAACTCATTTAGGGCTTTACCTATAATGCGAGCATTTTTTTAAGTAAAGCTAAAAAATAAATTACAGAGATATAAAATGACTACACCAGGAAAAGACATAATCGCTTATTGTTCAAGTTGTAAGCTTGATCTGGCCCATATCATAGTTGCCAAAAATGAAGAGAAAATAGTTAAAGTTGAATGCAATACCTGTCATAAAACGCATGTCTTTCGTCCTCCAAAAGGAGACGTTGTCAAAAAGAAGAAAAAGAAAACTACTAAAGCAAAAGGAAGAGCCAGAAAATCAAAAAAGGTTGTTAAATCAAACGCAGAGGAATGGTCAGAACAGATGGCTTTAAAAACTGATGCAAAGGTTGCTCCTTATGTAATGGCCAACTCTTTTCAGGCAGGAGATATTATATCCCACCCTAAATTTGGCAACGGAATTGTGATTAAAGTTGTGGGTACCCAGAAATTTGAAGCTATGTTTGAGGACAGCATTAAACTTATGGCCCAGGGTAGAAGCTAGCAAACATGGAATTGCTGGCACCTGCTGGAAACCTGGAGAAGCTCAAATGGGCCGTGATCTATGGCGCTGACGCAGTATATTTTGGTCTTAAATTTGGTTCCTTAAGGAGCTTTGCCGGGAACTTTACTTTTGAGGAGGCAGCCGAGGGCATTGCCTTCCTTCATAAACACGGTAAAAAGGCCTATCTTACCCTGAATATTTTTCCATTTTCTGATGAATATAGCAAGCTCGTTGATTCTGCCAGCATCCTGGACGAAATGGGAGCGGACGCCTTTATTGTCTCTGATCTGGGAGTATTGACAGAGCTTAAAAAGCTTTCCTTGAAGGCATCCCTCCATATCAGCACCCAGGCCAATACAACCAGTTATCAAACTATTCTTGCCTATAACAAGCTTGGAGCCAAGCGGGCAAATCTGGCCCGGGAGTTATCCATAAAACAAATCCTGGAAATTCAGGAGCAAGTCAATGGGCAGGTAGAAACCGAGGTCTTTATCAACGGATCTGTTTGCTTTTCCTATTCTGGCAGATGCGCCATCAGCGACTATTTGACTGGCTTCAGGGCCAATCACGGTGAATGCAAACATCCATGCAGGTGGAAATATTTCTTGATGGAAGAAAGCAGGCCAGGTGAATACATGCCGGTCTTTGAGGATCAGCGAGGCTTGTATCTTTTTAATAGTAAAGAGCTTGCTCTTTTTGAATACGTCCCTGATCTTTTAGAGGCGGGTGTTTCCTCTATCAAGATTGAAGGCAGGATGAAATCGATTCATTATATTGCGACTGTGGTCTCTTTTTACAGGCAGATCCTGGATGGCAGGATATTTTCCCGTCAAGAAGGGCTTCAATTGCTTAATCGGATTCCAAACAGGGGCTATTCGACTGGTTTTATGAAGGGAAAAATTGATAGCAATGATTATCAGCTTGATGGGAACAGCTCAACCTCAAATACTATCTTCGTTGGCAATATCCTGGAAAACAAAATTGATAACAGATCAATACTGGAGGTAAGAAACAAAATTTACGCAGGCGAAAGCCTGGAGGTCCTGGCCCCGGACGGCACCTTAACCTCAGTGACCATGCCGGCACCACTTATAACAATTCTTGGCCGAAAGGCAGACTATATTAATCATTCTGAATCAATTATACTTGAGGAAGAATTGAGCCCCTATACTATCCTTCGCAGGGTCACCATGCCGGAACATAAAGGATAGTTTTTTGGAAATAACAGAGCAAGGCTAATTTATGTTATGAAAACTCCTATTGTCATTACTGCCTTTGGCACGACTACCAAGGCGCTTGAAACCTATGCATTTATAGATAAGATATTATGCGACAGATTTCCGGGACATGATCTCCTTTGGGCATATTCTTCCAGGATGGTCAAAGACCGGTTAAAAAAAAATAGCCAAATCGATCTGGTTGATCCCAATCAGGTATTGCGGGAATTAGAACAAAAAGGGCATAAATGGGCGGTACTCCAATCATTGCACCTTATTTGCGGTCATGAATTCTACCGTATGGCAGAAGAAGCGCGAACCCATAAAATACGAACGTCTATGGGCTTGCCACTTTTATCTGATCCTGAAGATTACGAGCGCGTTGTCAAGGCTTTTGTAAAAAGATTTCCAAACGATAATAATAGCGCAATTGTTTTAGTTGGTCATGGTACTGATCATCCCGGCTGGTCGTCTTATTTGGCATTGCAGCATATTGCCCAGGCTGAATTGGGACAGAACTTTTTCATGGGAGTGCTGGAAGAATATCCCGGCATGGACAGTATTGTGGAGGCTGTAAAACGATCCGGCTTTCAAAGTGTCCATCTGGTTCCTTTTTTATTGGTTGCTGGCACACATTTTCAAGAAGATATTATCGGGAATGATAATTCATGGAAAACAGCCTTTGAAAAGCTCAATATTAAAGTCGCCTATGAAAATAAAGGCTTAGGTTTTCAGCGAGAAATAATTAATATCTTTTGTGACCATATACAGGAGGCCATGGATAATATTCCTGATCAGGAGACAAAAACTTATGATTAAAAAGAAAGACCAGTATAAAAAAACAGTCATGAAAGATATGTTTGGTGGCCAGGGAGAGGTGGTCCTGGAGCACTTCTGGGAAAAAGATGAGCTTAAGGCCAACAACCGGTTATGCGCAAAATTGCAGGTTGAACCAGGTTGCAGTATCGGATTCCATGTGCATGAGGATGAAGAAGAAATTTTTATCATCTTAAAAGGTAAGGCCCAGGTGGATGATAATGGCACACAATCCATCCTCAAGGAGGGCGATACCCTCCTTACCAAAAGCGGAGAGGGTCATGACTTAAAGTGTATTGGAGATGAAACACTGGAACTGTTGGCGTTTATTTCCTTGTATAACCAGGATGCTGATCAATAACAAATCCCATTTCCCCATGCAGGGGCCGGCCTGTGCGCTCAGCTCTCAGACAGGCTCCTGCATGTTGATGGATTTTTTATGAGCTCATCAAATCTAACGGGCCAAATATTTCCTCATTAGATTGTCCATTGTAAGATCGTCCATCCTGTAGTCTTCACTTCCTGAGTAGGCAAATTGGGCTCTGGTTGAGTGTCTTCTGAGAACATCTATAGCATAATCATTATACATGGTATAAAACCAGTGCTTATCTCTGCCTTGAGTAATCAACTGGACGATCCATTCCCTCCCTTTTAGATCCAGATCAATAGAGTAGCTGGCAGCAAAAAATAAGGGATCCAGAAAAAGTATCATTTCAGTCATATTAATAGGATTTTTATAAACCGCCTTGATAATATAAGCATTTCGACGCTGATAATAGTGGTCCATACCATTCAAGTAGGCATCTATATTATAATAAGTATGGCTATGACTTATTATTGGCAGCAGCATTTCTTTTCTTCCAACATAGACCCAGTTAAATCTGGTCACATTGCCTTCAAATCCTTCTGTATTATCCCAGGTAAAATCTCCTCCGCCTGCGATTCTATCCTGATGCTGAGCAGTTGACATCCTCCTTACTCTCCTGATGGAAGGGATATAAATCCACATATCATCACCTTTATCAGGATCATTAAAACGGTAATATAAGCAGATGGTTCCCCTGAGATTGTATGGGGCCACAAAGGGGGAAGCAAAAACAAAATCAAGATTTAAGGGATTAGGCTTATAGCGTCCTTTTACTGTGACATTATCATTTCTGGTTCGCCCACTGAATTGGAGGCGCTTGCTTAAACACAAATTATGCTTTTCCACTCCTCTCCGTTCCTTTGTGCTAAAATCAAGACAAACTACCCGATCATTGTCCTGGTAGCGCTTAAAATAATTCCAGATCAATTTTACCGCTATTTTTGGATCCTTCTCATCCAGATCCGGAAAAGGAATCCCATAATGATAATCCCTTAGCCAATTATTTTCATCAAGATAGACTTCTTTTTTATTTTTTTCAGTCTGAGCCATGAATTTTTCCCACATGGCGCCTCTGGGCTTAACTGGTTCCCATGCTGTCTCACTGATTCTAAAGGTTCCCCATACATCCGGATCAGCATACATATTATATTGAGGTTCAGGCAATAAATGTTTTATCTCCTGAATAGGCCTGGCCTTATACCCCCAGGAATCAAGGATCTTCTGGTTTTCGGTTATTGCATTATAACCCCCGTAAGGTACCCTGCACTTAAAATAACCCTGGTTGAATCCCTGGACAATCTTTCCGATTTCTTCATCAACATACCAATCCGGATCAAATGGCAGACCTGTCCTGAATGCCCCCCAAAGCGCACCATGAAAACTAAACAGTAAAAAGATAACCAATAATGTTGTTAATATAATATGTTTACGCATTTTAATAAGTCTCCTTGTGCTAAAATTTCAGGCCAGATAGCATCCGGATGAAAACTGCCTTTCTTACCAATCTCTGCGTCATATCAAAATTTTAATCCTCAAAATATCCAATGTTATTCCTGCGATTAACATTTTGATCTTCCTTGATTTTTACAAAAAATCCTGGTTGTTAGGCTGCTACATGGGGAAACTATTTATGACGCTATAAGGACTTAACGTGCCGCGTATACCTTCATTAATTCTTTCATGGTAAGATCCTCCTTTTTGAAATCCTCGCTTCCTGAATAGGCAAATTGGGCTCTTGTTGCATGTTTTCTCACAATATCAATGGCATAATCATTATACATGGCATAAAACCAGGTGTTATCCCTGCCTTGAGTAATGAGCTGAATTATCCATTCTCTGCCTTTCATATCATAGTCAATTGAATAACAGGAACCATAAAGCAGAGGATCAATATACAGCAACATCGCTGTCATATTGATAGGATTCTTATAGACACATTTGATCACATAACAATTGCGTCTCTGGTAATATTGATCACAGCTATTTAAAAAGCTTCTTGGATTGAAATAAGTATGTGCGCGGGCAATAATGGGAATCAGCAAGTCCTTTCTACCCAGATAAGTCCAGTCAAACCTGGTCACATGACCTTCAAATCCTTCAGCGTTATCATACGTCCAATCAATTCCTCCCGGGCCCCTGTCCTGATGTTGAGCTGTGGACATTCTCCTTATCCTCCTGATTGAGGGGATATAGACCCACATATCATCATCCCTCTCAGGATCATTATATCGATAGTATAAAGGGACTGTTCCCCGCAGATTATAAGGCGCTATACAGGGAGTGGCATATATAAAATCAATGTTTTGTGGGTTTGGCTGATACAAACCATCCTCTGTCTTATTATCTGGCCTGGTCCTCCCGGAAAAATACATACGGCTATTTAACATTCCGATATGTCTGTGATGAAGATTCCGGGTTGTCACAACCATATCCATCGCTACATGACGATCATTATCCTGAAACCGCTTATAATAATTCCATATAAGTTTTAGCGCTATTTGGGGGTCATTTTCATCAAGCGCAGGAAATGGCAAACCATATTTATAATTTCTGAGCCAACCTTTATCATCAAGGTAGCATTCCTTTTTATTCCTCTCAGATTGAGCCATATATCGTTCCCACATCGCTCCTCGCGGTTTTACAGGTTCCCAGGCAGTCTCATTTATACGAAATGATCCCCATACTTCAGGATGGGCATACATATTATAATGAGGTTCCGGCGTCAGATCTTTTATCTCCTCAATAGGCCGGGCCTTAAATCCCCATGAATTAAGGATCTTTTGTTCTTCCGTTAATATATTATAGCCTCCACGAGGGGGTCTGCATTTGATCAGGCCTCTATTGAAGGAACCTGAAACCGTTTGTATTTCATCGTCTATCAACCAGTTTGGATCCTGCTCCAAACCTGGTATTCTCTTATAAGTTGCCCATGATGGACCTTTAAAACAAATCAAGATAAAAATAATCAGCAGACTATAAAGCAAACATTTTGTCTTGTTCATAGAGATTTCCTCCTTAAAAATAATAGGATGTAATTAGCTGGATGTTTCAGCAAGGGGATCACTCCCCCGCTATTGAAAGTGGATTCAAGTGATTCCACCCCAAGCCAGGCTTGCCTGCATATTGACGGCATTTTACGAGCCCATCAAAATTAATTGGGGATCACAATTAATCGAATAGCTAATTTTCAATTTTGGCAGGATATTATTATTTTTAAGTTAAGGTTATAAAAGAATGGGATATAGATTTAGCTTGAGGATGAATAACCAAAAAAATGCTTGCAACTTGTAAGATTAGGCATTGTTAATTTTGAATGGAATAAATTTGTCCTTATTTAACAACGTCAGAATTTTTTGATATTAAAACTATAAACGTAATTGAATATTTTTTAAAGGCCTCGTCATATGAAAGGCGTTTGGGTTAAATTTAAACTGGAAAAAATCTTGCTGTAATGATATTACCATACAGCATAAGCAGTGTATGTCAGTATGTCAAGATGTTTTCATGTTATTGATATCCGAATATTGGCTGCTGATTCAGGACTTACAACGCAGGGAGATGAACAAGATGCAGTTGCCATATTTTGATAAAATATTCGATCAAATAGAAAGCAGTGATCAAGATGACCTTGGCAAAAATGGTCTCGATGTTCATTGGGGGTTTTGGCATGATGATGACCTGGAAACCGCTGACATTTCAATGACAGGAGCAAAAGCGGCCAGAAATAACATGAATATGGAGATATTTAAACAAGCTAACCTTACCGATGGACAGGACATTCTTGATGTTGGATGTGGCTTTGGAGGCGCAGTTTCAATATTAAATGAAACCTATAATAATCTTAATCTTAATGGATTAAATATAGATCCAAGGCAAATCGAGTACGCACGGAATAACATTATAGCAAAAGCACAGAACTCAGTTGATTTTATTGAGGGCGATGCCTGTGATCTGCCATTTGAAGATGAGTCTTTTGATAATTTGTTTGCCATTGAATGTATCTTCCATTTTCCATCCAGAAAAGACTTCTTTAATGAAGCCTGTAGAGTGCTGAAACCTAAGGGCAGACTTGTTTTTTCCGATTTTATTTCCACTGCTCCAAGGCTGCCAGCATTGATCCCCTTATATATTTGGTATGCGACAGCCTTGAAAAACGTATATGGTTCATCCGGGGAGGCCAGGATGCCTACCCCGAGATTTTACAAAAAATTGGCCCGGAGGTCTTCTTTTAAACTTATTAATATCCGTGATATCTCAAAAAATACTCTTCCGACATATAATCATTTAAAAAAATATGGGAAAATATTAGGCGCCTGGGAAAAAGACTGGCAGCGTGCAAATAGGTGTTTGGAGCTATGCGCTAATCTCAGGCTTTCCAAATATTGTTTTTTCTCTTTACAAAAAATATAAGGGACACGGAAAACAGTGACGGCAAAGGCTATAATGATATTGGGCACAGGAAGTGATGTGGGAAAATCCATAGTTGCCGCCGCCTTTTGCCGGATTTTTAAAAGAAAGGGTTTTCGGGTTGCCCCTTTCAAGGCCCAAAATATGTCCAATAACTCCTATGTAACCGAAGAGGGCGGAGAAATTGGCCGCGCTCAGGTTGTTCAGGCTGAAGCTGCGGGAGAACTTCCTTCTATCCATATGAATCCTATCCTGCTGAAACCTTCTTCGGAGATGGGATCTCAAGTAGTTTTGCAAGGTAAAGTTTTTGATCAGATGGATGCCAAAAATTATCATGCCTATAAACCCAGGTTAAAAAAAGCGGTCATGGAATCCTATCGCCGCCTGGCTGACAAATATGACTTGATCGTTATGGAAGGGGCTGGAAGTTGTTGTGAGATGAATCTTAAAAAAAATGATCTGGTTAACTTTGCCATGGCCAAGGCAGCAAATGCCCCCTGTATCCTTGTGGCAGACATAGACAGAGGCGGAGTATTCGCCCAGATTATCGGCTCCTATCATCTTATGACCAGAAAAGAAAAAGATCTTCTTATTGGTTTTATAATCAACAAGTTTCGTGGAGACCCTGATCTATTTACCTCCGGAATTGAATATATTGAAAAAAAGACAGGAAAACCAGTGCTGGGTCTTGTCCCTTTTTATAAAGACATTCATATTGATTCTGAAGATTCGGTGGCAGTCCAGGAGGATAAATGGGTGACAAAACCCATCGACATGAAAACTGTTAATATTGCGGTTTTAAAACTACCATCAATCTCTAATTTTACAGACCTTCAGATATTGGAATGTGAGCCTGATGTTATTGTTAATTTTATTTTTCACCCAACCGACTTAACTGCTGACTATGATATGCTTGTAATCCCAGGCACAAAAAATGTTATGGAGGATGCAATCTGGCTTTCCCGCTCAGGCTGGAAAAAATCCATTAACTCTTTTACTGAGAACGGCGGCAGGCTCCTTGGGATCTGTGGAGGTTATCAACTGATGGGAAAACAGATTAATGACCCCATGAAAATAGAGTCACACCATAAAGAGGTAAAAGGATTAGGGCTGCTGCCCATTGTCACTACTCTTGAGGAAGAAAAGATAGTTCACAGGGTTAAAGGAATATGCCTGATAAACCATGAACAAATTAGCGGTTATGAAATCCATATGGGAAGAAGCGCTGCCTTGAATGGACAGGGAGAACCATTCCTGAAAATCCATAAAATAGGGGATAAGACCTGGCATAATGATGGCTGGATCATTAAGGATGGCTTAATAGCCGGGACCTATGTACATGGTATCCTTGATTCTTCCGGTTTCAGAGGAGATTTGTTAAACGCCATCCGAAGCTCAAAAGGCCTGCGGAACCGCTCTCCCAGTCAGGGGCGCCTGGCGCGCTTTCATCAGTATGACCTTCTCGCGGATCATTTTGAATTACATTGCAGGGTGAATGATATTATATCTTTATCCATGGAGATATAACAGCATACCAAACCTGTTTCTCCCCTGATCGGTTGTTCAAATAAATGGTTCCAACGGATTTAGGTGGAGCCACTCTAATCCATCGAATTTATTGCTTCACAGCAGGTCTATTATTTCATTTTATACAATGGTCATTTTTATCGAATCGCTCCCGTTTTTTGTTAAAAAGTGGTTCTACGAAAATTGCTTGCCAAATATGCGGAAACATATAACAGAAGGCGGTTTAATAAGAAGCCTTGGTGGCCGGGATGAAGTTAAA
>DAOWOF010000014.1 GCA_030642205.1 Desulfobacteraceae bacterium
CATACAAAGGATTATATTATGATCAAATGATTATATCAGGAGATTGAATTAATGCCGAGACCTAAAAAACCTAGATTTGTTTCAGGATATCCTTCTATCAGTTCATTTGTGCCTCAGGGAGTGTTGCAAACAGGTGAAGTTGTATTGTCAGTAGAGGGCCTTGAGGCCATAAGACTGAGCGATTTTGAAGGTCTTGATCAGGAAACTGCAGCAGGTATTATGGTAGTTTCACGCCAGACCTATGGAAGGATCCTTGGAGAAGCTCGTCGTATTGTTTCTGATGCTCTGGTTACTGGCAAAGTCCTGAGAATTGAGGGCGGGGTATATGAAATGAGAGGGAAACAGAGGCATAGGCATGGAAGAGGCATGGGAAGAAGATGTAGAAGATAAATTAATATAGACGGAGGTATTATTATGCCAAGAGGCGACAGAACAGGTCCTGATGGACAGGGGCCAAAGACAGGAAGAGGCGGAGGAAACTGCGGCGGTTCAAATAAAAATGTTGGCAAGCAGAGGTCTAATCAAGGATGTGGCTCAGGCCAGGGCCAAAGAAAAGGTTCAGGCCAGGGATGTAGAAGGAGATAGTTGTTTAAAAACAATTTTATAATATGGGAGGTAATTATTATGCCTGGATATGATGGAAGAGGCCCAATGGGGGCTGGCCCAATGACAGGGGGAGGCAGAGGACTTTGCGGACCCTCTGGAAGAGGATATGATTATGGCAGAGGAGCTGGTTTACGGCGTGGAGGAAGAGGCGCTTATGGCTATGGAGGAGGCATGGGCTTTGGCCGGAGACAGGGTTTTGTTGGGAATCCGCCGGCTTATGACAACGGAGTTTCTTTAAATTCATTGAAAGCTGAAGCTGATTATCTAAAGGATAGATTTGAAAATATAAATAAGCAAATCCTGGAAATGGAAAATTCCACTGATGGCACAAGATAGACTTGCTTTAAAGAATGATGGGTTCGTAAATCATCAGGCCGAGGGTTAAACCATTTGAATGCATTCCAGAGATTACGGGGATCCTTCTCCAGGACAAAAATGCTCTCCACGCCTTTTTGCCCGGTTATCAAATAATAAAGGTCTTGTTCTTTAAGGGCGGGGCCTTTATTATTGAGGGACAGTTTCCTGGAGAATTTCTTCCCAGGAAAAGATTCCGCCTTTTATTAACGCGTTACATGCCATGGCTATAGACGTTGTTCTTTGATGGTTTATATTCATCAGGACCATACTGAGACCAGCCATGGCCAGCATTGAAAGAAATGCTTCTTCAATGATGAGTTTTTTTGTCCTGGGTCCATTGGTCGTCGTTAGGTTAGATAGCCCTATAATAGTTTGCACAGGAAAACCTAAAAGATCCGGTAATGTTTTGATAACATCCAGAACCTCCATTGCCTGATAGGGGCCATCCTGCCACATAATGGGTACAAGTACCGGATCAATAACCAGTTGACTGGTTCTAAGACCCATCTTGCTGAATTCTTCATATAATTGAATTGCCACTCTCATCCGTTCATCGGCGTTAGGGGGGACCATGCCATTTTTATCAAGGAGATAACCGATAATCTTGCAATTAAATTCCCTGGCCAGAGGCAGTATGTTTTTTAGTTTGGCCGGTTCCAGGGAAAAACCATTGATAATAGCATTTCCATTACATGCCTTTAGCCCTGCATGGATAGCAGAAGGATTGGACGTGTCTAATAGCAGGGGCATATCAACAATTTCCTGGACAACATTTACCAGGAAGGTCATTTTTTTTTCTGCCTGTTTAAGCAAGGGACCGGAATTCAGATCAATTGCGTTAGCGCCGGCGTTTTTACATTGAGAAGCAAGCTCCTGAATGGGCAGTGCATCCATATCATTTAGAGCCTTCTCAATTTTCTTGTTGGTGATTTGAATATTATCTGCTATTATTTGCATCTTTAATATGTTATCTCGCTTGAAGTTTTTCTGGAAGTGGATTTTCTTATTTAAGCCTGTCCAAATATGACCTTAAAACTCAACCTTTTGGTTCAGGAGAAAGCCCAGCCAGACTAAGGACTCACACAGGTAAGCGTAGACTCCGAAAATAAATTTACTTAGCCTAGCATACAGGAGCATGAAGCACAATCCTGTTAATAAAAATCTGGATAAGCCCGTGCTCAACATGAAAAACTTGCCTTTTTACTGTCCTTTTTATATTATCCTAATTTTCATTAATGCATTAAGGTGGCACAGTCTGTTTTCCTCATCCATCCCTTGATTTTCTCCTTAATCCCACTTTTTTGTTAATGAAGTGATCTTCAATGTAATCAATTCCGCATTTTAAAAAATAATCAGGATGTGGATAAGCGCAGGAGTATACCAATGGAAGAAAAAGAAACTATAATAAAAGATATTGATATGGTAAAGCTTGAGGCCTTGCGAAAATTACCTGCTGATATACTGGAAACCTTTACAAAGATGGAAGTAAGGGCCTTTCTTTATAAAGATGAGTGGCCAGATTCACTTCGTGAGAAGTTGGCGAATTATCTCCAATAGTAATTATGAAAGACCTTTGAAAAATTTTAATTCCCAAAGACTGTTAAAAAATGGAAGATATACAAAATCATAAAGACTCCAGAAACATTGATATTGATCATGTAGGAGTAAAAGGCATCCGTTATCCTATAACGGTTCTGGATAAAGATATGGGCGAACAGCAGACTGTGGCCGAGATTAATATGTATGTCAATCTGCCCCGCTATTATAAAGGCACCCATATGAGCCGCTTTGTTGAGATCCTTAATGAGCACAGCCGCCGGATATCCATCAGAAATGTTACAGCAATCCTTGAGGAAATGAAGGAGAGGCTTGACGCGGAAAGCGCTCATATGGAGATAATTTTTCCATATTTTATTGAAAAAGCAGCCCCTGTCACCGGGATAAAGGGCTTGATGGAATATAGATGTGCCTTTAAGGGATCTTTAAATAATGGCAGCGACCTTGTTTTAATGATCTATGTTCCTATTTCCACCCTTTGCCCATGTTCCAAGGAGATAAGCGATTTCGGGGCTCATAATCAACGCGGCGAGGTGCGTCTCCAGGTAAGGTTTAAAAAATTTGTATGGATCGAAGATCTGATAAAACTGGTGGAACAGTCCGCTTCCGTTGATGTTTATTCCATCCTCAAGAGGGAGGATGAAAAATATGTGACTGAAAAAGCATATCAGAATCCCATGTTTGTGGAAGATATTGTCCGGGATATCGCGGTTAAACTTAAAAAGGATCCTAATATAACCTGGTTTGCGGTTGAATCGGAAAATTTTGAATCAATCCATAATCATAATGCCTATGCCTATATTGAGAAACATAAGTAGAGCCTGAACAAAAACCGTTTTTTCGAAGTCTGCCCAGGTTTTTTAAAGGAGTAATACATGAGTGATGATCTGAAAAAAATGTATAAAACTGTAATGGATGACCATTTCCCGACTGATATAACCATTTCTTTTGGAGATCAGACACTGAAATATCGCAAACGATCCTGGAAAATCCTGGGTGAAAAATCAGGTCAGATGATCGAGAAAGGACTTCGTTACGGTGAAAATCCTGGTCAGGAAGCGGCCCTCTATGAATTAATAAACGGGAATCTGGCATTGGGTGATTGCCATTTTATAAGGCCTGGGCATGGCCTGGTTTCTGCCATAACCGAGGAAGAAATGCTTCAATCCGGCAAACATCCGGGCAAGACAAATCTGACGGATGTGGATAATGGCCTTAATATTATTAAATATTTGACACCCGGTCCGGCTGTGGTAATTGTCAAGCACAACAACCCCTGTGGCGTTGCTCTGGGCTCAAGCCTGGCAGAGGCCTACCAGAAGGCCAATATGGCTGATCGGATCGCCGCCTTTGGAGGATGCGCGCTCTTTAACAGGCCGATTGATCTTGCTACAGCCGGCTTGGTGGCTGAAAATTATCTTGAGGTGGTGGCTGCCCCTGATTTTGAGGAAGGCGTCCTTGCTATTCTTTCCCAAAGGGCAAACCTGCGGGTTATCCGTGTCAGCCGCATGGATCAGCTTAAGGAATATACCAATCGCAGATTTGTTGATTTCAAGAGTCTTATGGATGGCGGCCTTATTATTCAGCAATCGCCCCAAAATATTGTCAAGGATGTCTCAGATCTAAAACTCGCGTCCACCATATATAAAGGCCAGACACATATAATAGCCAGACAACCGGAAAAATGGGAATATGCTGATATGCTTTTTGGCTGGCAGGTGGAGCAGGGCGTAAGCTCCAATTCCGTGATATATGTAAAGGATGGCGTAACCATAGGCATAGGAACAGGAGAGCAGGACAGGGTAGGAGTGGCCGAGATCGGAATTTTCAAGGCATATGCCAAATATATGGACGCTCTTTGTTTTAATCGTTATGGCATACCTTTTAAAGAACTGGAATTATCCGTGCAAAAGGGAGAAAAGAGTCAGGATCCATTACTGGAACTTGATATTGAAACCAAAGAAGCTTTCGGCGGCCTGATTGGGGCATGCATGGTTTCCGATGCCTTTTTTCCATTTCGCGACGGGGTGGACGCAGGCATTCAGGAGGGTATCAGCTCTATTGTTCAGCCTGGCGGCTCAATGCGGGATTTTGAGGTGATAGAGGCCTGCAATGAGGCAGATCCCCAGGTGACCATGACATTTACAGGGCAGCGGGCATTTAAACATTAGGATTATTTCGGCATCGGTCCCTTATCTATGAGATTTCATCACGGGCAGGAGGACAGGATTTGCCTGGCCTCTTTGGCCCGTGTTCCATTTTCGGGAGCCAATGTCAGGACCTTTTGCAAGGCCATGGCTGCCTTTTCATGGTCACTCAACCTGTAATAGACCTTGGCAAGGCTTAGGTATGGAGCCGGGGCCTCAGGATCATACTGAACCGCTTTTTCATAGGCGTGGGCAGCCTTGTGCCATTTACGCTGATATTCGTAGGCGAAACCAAGGTTGAAATAACCGGGAGCAAAACCGGACTCATGCCTGATAGCCTGGAGATAGGCTTGAATGGCCTTGTTATAATCGCCTTTATTAACATAGGCAAGGCCCAGGTTGTTATAGGCAAAACAGGGGGTCTTATAGAGAATATCCGTGGTTGCTTCTTGAAAACAGTCTATTGCCTGGTCCCATTTATTCATCATGCCGTAAAGGGTGCCAAGATTGTTCAAAGCCTCGGGGAAACGAGGCTGTAAGGCCATGGCCTTGTTGAAATGTTCAAGCGCCAGGTCATGATGGCCAAGATCCCTCAGGACAAGCGCCAGTTTATGGTGAAGATCCGGATCCCGTGGTTTAATCTGAACCGCTTCAAGCAGCCTTGACAGGCCTTCCCGTGAATTACCCTGCTGGACCAGAATGGAGCCTAAATTTTCCAGGGCTTCCGCGCGCTTGATGGTGTTGACGCTTTTTTGGGCGCAGCCAAAGAAAATACAGGATAATATAATAATCAGGGGCATTAATTTTTCAGGCATTTATTCTCTCCGTTCTGATCCGGCATCTTATGGGTGGGAAGCACTCTGGGAGTAATGAAGATCAAGAGTTCTGTCTTGCTCTTTAACAGAGATTTGGCCCGAAAGAGTTTACCAAGGACAGGGATATCTTTTAACCAGGGAACGCCACTTATATCTTCAGAATTATTTTCAGTATAAATTCCGCCTATAACAATTGTTTCACCGCTTTTGACCATCATCTTTGTCTTGATATTCTTCCCTCTTTTGGATGATACGCCTGAAACGGCCTCATCTTTGACATCTATTATCAGGTTTACGAAATTATTTATGCTGACAGAGGGGGTTACAACAAGAGATAAGTCGGCCGATACTTCCTTTGCCTCAACATTTTCAGCAGCGGGTAAATAAAAGGTTGTTCCCCTGCTGATGGTGGCTGGTTCTCCGTTGGTGGCAATAACCTTTGGGGCCGAAATTATCTTCACTTTGCCTTCGGATTCGGCCAGGGCCAGGGAGGCGTCAAGTGTGAGGGCTCCTAATCCGCTGGAGGTGAGCTTGGCAAATGTGACTCCGATATTAGATATCCAGTTTTCAGGGCTATTGGTGGAGAAGGATCCTCCGTAGACACGTTGTCCAGGCAATTCAAAATCAGTGGCTTCAGGCGGAAGAGTGATGTCAGCATATTTATGTGCTCTCCAGCCTGCTGTTTCAGAGTCCCACTTAATTCCAAGGTTTCGGCTGAAACTGGTGGATGCCTCTACAATCCGGGCCTCAATCATGGTCTGTTTTGCGGGATTATCAAATTCTTTCCTTATATTAAGGGCTTTCTGGATTTTTTCCTTAATATCCGTAAAAACAATGGTGTTATTGCGTTCGTCAACCTCAATCCTTGCATCAGGCCTAATTTCATGAGGACTCATAATGCTTTGAATTAGCTTTTTCATATCATTAGCAGCATCAGCAAATTCAAAGTGGATATATTCAGTCATTACAGGTTCAAGTTCTAATCTCCTTTTCTTTTGGTCCAGGATATTGTTCATCTCCTCAAGATCTTCTACTTTCTTCTTTTTGATTTCTGCAAACCTTGTTATAGGAGCTATCCATATAACGCCATTCTCTTCTTTTTTGCCTAAATTATTATTTTCCAGAAGCAGATCCAGGGCCTGCTCCCAGGGAACATCTTTAAGCCTCATGGTAACTATGCCTCTTACCTCTGGTCCCCATATAATATTCAGGTTGCTGATTTCAGCTATTAATCTCAGGATATTGGTTACTTCGGCATTCATAAAGTCAAGGGTCATGTTTGGGCCACGGTATTTGCTGCATTTAATATCAAATATTTCCTGATCTCCTAATTTGTTGACCGGGGTATTTATTGATGGATCAGCAGCATTGCCGGATTTTATCTGATCGACTGTTTTTTTATCTGTTTTGATTCCTGATGGCAAACCAGAGGCCTTGGCAGCAGCCTTTTGGGTCTCGGTCTCCTGTATCTCAAGAGGAACCAGTGTTTTTATCGGCGGCTTGATTTGTGTGGCGCCAAAATCCAGTCTGATTTCATTTTCCTTCTGGTCAAAATGAAAGGGGACTGCTTCCCTTAGATAAATTGCAAGAGTCAGATCTTTGGCCCTGGAAGATTTCACAGGTTTGACCTGATCAAGGGCGCCTTTAAAATGAGAGCTGTCCATATGTCTTAAAAGGAGAGGAGGAATTGAGGTATCTTCCAGTTTAAGAAACAGTATTTTTGGGCCTTTGCGGTCAAGGTGATAGGGTATTTTTTTATCAGTGGTAATGGTCAACCTGGATCTGCCATGGTTTAACATGTTAAAATCAATGCCCAGTACCTGATTTTTTATTGATCCTGAGGGTTTAAAAAAGATTCTTGGCTGAGCGGGTGTAATATCCGCTGACTCTTCTGTTGGGCTTAAAAGAGTCAGCACGATTATATTATCCCTTGTTGTTATACTATAATCATTGGCCTTGTCCAGACCCACTATCATGCGTGTTGTTTCATGACCCTGGCCTTTTTTCAGCTCTATTCCGGTTATTTTCCTGTCATTCACAGATGTAAACTTGGGAATCCTGCCAGTCATGGCAGCCTTTATATCTACTATAACACGTGGAGGATCAACCAGTTTAAAGGCAGTATATCGAGGCGCTTTGTCACTCATGACCTCAATTATAGTACTTGAACCAAGGGAATTGACTTTAAGATCCTCAATACAGGCAGGCGCGGATTTATCGGGAACCTGCCCCCTGGTGGCACAGCCCTGGGTAATCAAGGATGCCAGACCAAAAAATATCGGTAAAAATAACAGGAATAGATTGAACTTGTTTTTTTGGGGGGACATGAATTTTTTCTCCTGAAAACTGGTGAAAATATCATCCTTTGTTGAGACCATTATTTAATGGAGTATATTTTTTTGCTGACATTCTTGTTTTTTTCCCGGATGATTACTTCGCTGTCTTTTATTTCGTGAACAATCCCTTCATTGATTCCGATAAAAGTCCCTTTTTTTATAACATAACCAATACCCTTGGCATCTCTTACCATGGCCCAGTTTCCTTTGCCGCCCACGATAGTGGCAATTAAATCGAGCTGTGAAAGGTCAAGTGTTTCAAGATATGTCCGGGGCTTTCTCTTCCTCTTTTCCTCCACTGATTCCTGTTCAGCTATAAAGGATCTGAATGGATCTGTTTTCCCTCTGGGATCATATATATAGGGTTGGTTAAAATTCTTGTTCGCAAGGATTTTAACCTTTTTCCGGACATCATGTTTTAATAGACTTTTTTTACCTTTTGGGCCTTTATATATAAGATCAAAGGAGAACCCAATACCACAGAACAACAGGGATATGACTATCAGGAAAAATCCTGCTGCAGGATAAATGAACTTATTTTTTCTTTTTCTTTTTAACATCATCCTTCCCTTTAAACCTGTATGTCACAGCTTCGCATTTTGTGATCAAATCAGTGGAACGAAGCTTGAGAGGCTTCATGGAGACATTATTAATATTTACAATCCTTTCCATACGTCCAACCTTGTCAAAAAAAGCTGCCACATTATGGAAGGGCCCGCTAACCTCTATGGATACTGGGAGCTCGTAATAAAAATTTTTGGCGCGTTCTTTTCCGGGGCTGAATAGCCTGAATACCAGCTTGGAATCACTTCCCAGCTGAGTGATGCTTCTGAGGAGAGAGGGGATCTCTTTTTTATCAGGCAGAAGCTTGAGCGCCTTTTTGAATTCTTCGTCAACACTGGCTTTTTTCGCCTTGAATTGATCCAGTTTTTTTGCCTTTAATTTGGCTTTGGCAATTTTTCTGTCCAGACTGGCAATCTCTTCTCCTGTTTTTTGAATTACCACCCTTGTGGGCTGAAAACTAAGAAAGAAAAAGGCTGTGCCAAGCGCTAGCAAGGTTCCGGTAAAAATTGCGATCCGAACCGGCATCTTTAATTCTTCTATTTGATTGAAAAAAGCATTTTCTGCCATTTATTCTTTTCCCTTGTGCCTTATCTCTTTCTTTTTCTACCTTTTCTTTTAGGCTTGACTTTTGGCTTGGCTTTAAATGAATAGGTCTTGCAGGTTAATATAAACTGACTGCCTCTCAATTTCTGTTTCTTAATAAATTGAAGTTTGGCGCTTTTGAGGTCCACGGACCTGATATGTTCCGAATTTTCAAGATTAGTCATAAAGAGAGCGACTGTATCATTATCCATGGCCGTGCCATTCAAGGTAAGAATCCCATTTTTTTCTGAAAGTGAATTCAGCCACAGCCTGTTTACAGGAACAGCCATGGAGAGTTCTTCCAGTAAAAGCACAGGGCCGGTCTTGTTTTTTTCCAGCCTTTTTATGATGTCGAGTTTGTTCTTTATTACCTTTCTTTTTTTCTTTAGCCTGTCAATTTGCTTGATAGTTTTTTCATAGACTTTGAATTCCGCGGTTTTTATAATATGCTCGTTTTTTAAAGCTGACAGGGCGCTTCGATTATTCCACCAGAGATACCCAATGACCAATAGAAGAAGAATTACAGAGAGCATGAATATGCTGATTTGTCTCCTGATATTTTCTTTTCTTCGAGCAGCCCGAAAGGGCAGGAGATTAATTTTTATCATTTGTCACCAATGCTTCTCAAGGCAAGCCCCACTGCTACGCCTGCCTGAGAGGCCATCTCTTTTAGATATTTGGGATCAATATGCTTTTCGTCAATAATAAGATTTTCAAAGGGGTTTAATTCTTCTACCGGTATCTCTGTCTCCAGCTGCAGATATTCCTTGAACCCGGGCAGCTTGCTTGCGCCTCCGCTTATAAAAATCTTTGTTATGTTTTCCTCTACATAGTTGCTCATAACAAAATCCAGTGCCCTCTTGATTTCCAGGGTCCATTCTGACGCCACAGTTGTAAATATTTTTTCAAAGGCTTTTTTCCTGTTGCCTAATTCGATGCCTCCCAATTTCAACATTTCAGCTTCTTTGTAGCTGATATCAAACTCGGACATAATTGCCTCAGTAATCTGGAAGCCTCCAAACGAGGAGTCCCTGGCAAAGAGGGATATGCCATTCCTGATGGCGTTTATACCCAGCTCCTCTGCCCCTATATTAACTATGGCATAGCAGCCTTCTTCCTCATGATTACCCGCTTCAAAGGCATTTTGAAGGGCAAAGGCGTCCACATCAAGCACCATTGGAGAAAGGCCCGCAACCTGGGTTAAAGTAACATATTCGTCAATGATGTCCTTCTTGGCAGCTACCAGCATAACGTCCATATTTTTATCTGCAGAAGATCCATCTTTTTCCTCATCCATCCGGGACGGGGCGTTTTCAGGTTCTATTGAAAGAATATCATAATCAAGATTTACTTCGCTTATATCAAAGGGGATATACTGTTCGGCTTCATCCTGAATCGTGGATTCAAGTTCGGAAGCCTCCTTGCTGGTAACCGTGATTTTTTTTACAATTACAGAAAAACCGGAGATAGATGTGGCTATATTGCGATTTTTTATCTTTAGATTTTTGATCAGTTTTTCAATAGCATGGCCAATGCTTTCAATTTCCTTAAAAACACCTTCCACAATTGCATCCGGTGGCAGTTCAATTATTCCAAAATTTTTAAGGACTCGTCCCTTTTTGGAATCATCTATTTCAACAATCTTGATAGAGTGGGAGCCAATGTCTAATCCAATTAATTGATTTTTTGGAGAAATGGGCATAATATCAGTTTAATCCTTAAGGGAAAAAATTGCCTTTCTGGCAAGTCTTTCATTACTCATCAGGAATCATTTCCTGGTCTTTTTAACCGCCTTCTTAATCATTAGCCCCATGTTCTCTATTAATAGAGCATGAAGGTATCCGAAGTCTGATTAAAGATTAGTGCATCTTTTGTACCAAAATAATAATTAATAGATTAAAGATCTGAATAGCGCCTGAACGAAAGGGGAGGTTTTCATAATTTGATTGAATAATGGTAAAAATTTCTTTACAAGTATTGTCTTTAAATCTTAGACTAAAAAATTCTTTATCAGGAGGTTTTAGTGACTTTTAGAAAATCAAGGAAAAACAAGAAGAAGAAAAGTATCCTGCGTGAGTATACGGAAGCAATTATTATTGCAATTCTGCTGGCCCTTTTTATTCGCACGTTTATTGTCCAGGCCTTTAAAATACCATCAGGATCCATGATTCCCACCTTATTGGTGGGTGACCATATAATCGTTAATAAATTCATCTATGGGGTCAAAATGCCTTTTATCAACAAGACCCTTATCCCTGTCAGTAGTCCCAAACGTAATGATGTTATTGTTTTTATCTATCCTGTGGATCACAGCAAAGATTTTATTAAACGCGCTATTGGCATGCCCGGCGATCGTATCAGGATTATTGGTCAGGAGATATATATCAATGACAAACTTTTTGATGATCAATACGGCATGTATGATAATAACATGAAAACCATGTCTCTTGAGTCCAATAAGCAAATGTTTACATCCATCACTGTTCCTGAGAATCATCTATTTGTAATGGGAGATAATCGGGATCATAGTTATGACAGCCGGTTCTGGGGATTTGTACCTTTGGAATATGTAAAAGGTAAAGCCATGATTGTTTATTGGTCCTGGCCCCATTGGAAGAGGTTTATAAACCTGATCCGTTAGCACCTAACCTTATTCGCTTTTTCAATTGATACACCAGGCTCATAATAAAATTTAAAATTAAAGGGAGATTGATCATGAGTTCCAAAACTTTTACCGTGGAAGGAAATGAAGCGGCTGCTCATGTTGCTTATGCCATGAGTGATATTGCCGCTATCTATCCGATTACGCCCTCCAGCACAATGGGCGAATATTGTGATGAATGGGCCGCTTATGGCAGAAAGAATATCTTTGGGCAGGTCTTGGATGTTTCCGAGATGCAATCAGAAGCTGGCGCTGCCGGAGCGGTTCACGGCGCGCTTTCTGCAGGAGCGCTTTCAACCACTTTTACGGCTTCGCAAGGTCTTCTCTTGATGGTTCCCAATATGTACAAGATCTCCGGAGAAATAATGCCCACTGTTTTTCACGTATCTGCCCGGGCTATTGCCACCCATGCCCTGTCTATATTTGGAGACCATTCGGATATTAATGCCGTTAAACAAACAGGATTTTCCCTTCTGGCTTCCTCCTCTGTTCAGGAGGTAATGGACCTGGCTCTTGTAGCTCATTTGGCAAGTATCAGGACAAGCCTGCCCTTTATTCATTTTTTCGACGGTTTTCGTACTTCAATGGAGATTCAGAAGATTGAGCCCATAGATTATGAGGATATGGCATCCCTGGTGGACTGGGAAGCAATAGATGAATTTCGAAGCAGAGCAATGAATCCTGAAAATCCACAACTGAGAGGAACAGCGCAAAATCCTGATATCTTTTTCCAGAATCGGGAAGCTTTGACTCCCTATTATGATAGAATTCCGGATATTGTTCAGGAAGAGATGGACAAGGTTGGAAAATTGACCGGCAGACATTATAAGCTGTTTGATTACGTGGGAGATCCTGAGGCGGAGCGGATTATAATATCAATGGCCTCCAGTTGTGATGTTATTGAAGAAACTGTTAATTATTTAAACACCAGGGGTGGAAAGGTTGGTCTTATAAAGATACGTCTCTACCTGCCGTTTTCCATTGAACATTTCTTCCAAAGCATGCCAGGCTCGGTAAAAAGTATTGCTGTACTGGATCGTATAAAGGCGCCTGGATCTCTGGGTGAACCTCTTTATCAGGATGTTATTACAGCCTTTAAGGAGATAGGCGAAACCAGTCCTCCTGTCATCGTAGGAGGGAGATATGGCCTGGGCAGTAAGGATTTCACACCTGCTATGGTCAAGGCTGTCTTTGACAACCTGCTTTCCATGGCGCCTAAAAATCACTTTACAGTCGGCATCAACGATGATGTAAGCCATACCTCTCTTGAAGTTGGAGAAGATATCCAGACATCGCCGGAAGGGACTGTCAGGTGTAAATTCTGGGGGCTTGGCGCTGATGGCACTGTAGGCGCGAACAAAAATGCCATAAAGATTATCGGTGAAAATACAGATATGTTTGCCCAGGCATATTTTGCCTATGATGCAAAAAAATCAGGCGGCATCACCATATCACATCTACGGTTTTCACCCCATTGTATTCAGTCCCCCTATCTTTTGACTACTTCGGACTTTGTTGCCTGTCATAATCCCGCTTTTGTGGATCTATATGATATCCTTGAAGGATTAGCGCCAGGCGGCGCTTTTTTGTTGAATTCGCCATGGGATCAGGATGAAATGGAAAAGAAACTGCCTGATCATATGAAGAGGACTATTGCTCAAAAAAATATCCGCTTTTATAATATTGATGGAGTTAAAATTGCCGGTGAAATTGGGCTTGGCGGCCGTATTAATATGATCATGCAGGCCGCTTTTTTTCAGATCTCCGAGGTAATTCCACCTGAGGAAGCCTTTAAATATATGAAGCAGGCTATCAAGAAGAGTTATGGAAAAAAAGGCGACAAGATAGTCCAAATGAATTATGCAGCTGTTGATAATGCTATTGGAGAACTTAAAAAAATTGAAGCGCCTGAGTCCTGGTTAAGCGCAGGGCATGAGGCCTATGCGGATCGGGATGAGCCTGAATTTGTCAAAAATGTAATGCGTCCCATGCTGGCTCAACAGGGTGATAAGCTGCCTGTCAGCGCTATTCCGCCTGACGGGATCTTTCCAACAGGCACCACTTGTTATGAAAAACGTGGAGTAGCCGTTAATATCCCTGAATGGCAGCCTGAAAATTGTATCCAGTGTAATCAATGTTCTTTTGTATGTCCTCATGCGGTTATTCGTCCACTCCTGGCCAGTGAAGAAGATTTACAGGATGCGCCGCAGGATTTTAAAACCGTTGAGGCCAAAGGCAAGGAGTTAAAGGGCTTGCGTTACAGGCTTCAGGTGAGCCCGCTTGACTGCACCGGATGCGGCAATTGCGTCCAGGTTTGCCCTGCCAAGAAAAAGGCTATTATCATGAAACCGCTGCTTAGCCAAACCGCAATTCAGGTCCCGAATCATGCTTATTCTGAAACATTGCCGATTCTGGATGACAGGATGCCTGTCACATCGGTCAAGGGAAGCCAGTTTAGATTGCCTCTTTTCGAGTTCTCAGGAGCCTGCCCGGGATGCGGAGAGACACCCTATATCAAACTGATCACTCAACTCTTTGGTGATCGTATGCTGATCTCCAACGCGACAGGATGTTCCTCTATCTATGGTGGATCAGCGCCGAGCTGTCCCTACACAGTCAATGAATACGGGCATGGGCCGGCATGGGCCAATTCTCTTTTTGAAGATAACGCGGAATATGGTTTTGGCATGGGACTGGGAGTGTCTCAAAGGCGCGATAAGCTGGCTGGAACTATTCTGGACTTACTGGAAAAGAATATCCCTGAAGACCTTAAGGAGGCCTGCCAGGGCTGGCTGGATAATATTAATGACGGGCAAAAATCAAAGCTTTTTGGACAGAGTATTATTGAGATAATCGATGATATTATAGATGAAGACGGTTTGATGGAACCACTTTTTCTGGATATCATAGAGCAGAGTGATTATCTGACCAAGAAATCGATCTGGGTCTTTGGCGGTGATGGCTGGGCCTATGATATCGGTTATGGCGGCCTTGATCATGTAATTGCCATGGGCAAGGATGTAAATATCCTGGTATTGGATACTGAAGTCTATTCCAATACAGGCGGTCAGGCCTCAAAATCAACACCAACCGGCGCTGTGGCCAAGTTTGCAGCAAGTGGCAAGCAGACGCGAAAGAAGGATCTTGGTATGATGGCCATGACCTATGGTTATGTTTATGTGGCGTCAGTGGCCATGGGAGCGAATAAAAACCAGGTCTTAAAGGCTATTATAGAGGCGGAAAGCTACCCTGGACCATCCCTGATCATAGCCTACTCCCCCTGCATTAATCATGGCATTGATATGGGGTTAAGCCAGGAAGAGGCTAAAAGGGCAGTTGAATGCGGTTATTGGCCTCTTTACAGGTTTAATCCTGAGCTCAAGAAGGAAGGCAAAAATCCTTTTATTCTTGAATCCAAGGAGCCAAAAGGTGGTTTTAAGGAATTTCTGTTGAGTGAGGTGCGTTATTCCAGCCTTACCAGAACATTTCCTGAAAATGCCGACAGCTTATTCAAGAAGGCAGAGGAAGATATGCAAGAACGATTTAAGGCCTATAAAAAAATGATGGACTAAATAGCCGTCCGAACAAAATTTGAAGTGGATTTAAAAGGCGCGCAGGAAGGCAACCCTTCCTGCGCGCCTTTTTTTACTGGCTAAGGAGTTATCCTGAAATAACTTCAACTTATTTCAGGGCAACTTCTTAGGGACAAAGGCAATTTCACAACAAAGGTTGTTCCTTTCCCAACTTCACTTTCAGCGCTTATCTCTCCATGATGTTTCTCGATAACCTTGTAGCTGATATTCAGGCCCAGACCTGTGCCTTTGCCCACATCTTTTGTGGTAAAAAAGGGATCGAAAATTTTGCCCAGATTTTCTTTTTTGATTCCCGCTCCTGTATCGCTTATTCTGACTTCAACAAGGTCTTGCCCCTTGTCGCTGCTAATCAGCCCTGTTGTGATATCTATCCTTCCCCGCTTCTCAATTGCCTGAGCCGCGTTTACAAGAAGATTCATAAAAACTTGATTGATTTCCCGGGGGAAACCTTCTATTTCAGGGATCTTTCCGTAGCTCTTTGTTATGTCCGCCTTATACTTCAATTCATTCCATATGATTTTGAGGGTGCTTTCAATCCCTTTGTTTAGATCAAAGAATTCCTTATCCCCATGATCCAGACGTGAAAAATCTTTCAGATTAACGACTATATCTCTTATCCTGTTAACCCCATCTTTTGATTCTTCAATGAGTTCATCAATGTCTTGCATGATATATTCAATATCCAGATCCTCTTCCAGTTGCTTTATTTCCTCAAGCAGGCTTGTTCTTTCTTCTTTTTTAGCGATATGGATTTCCTTATATCTCATCATGACTTTTACGATATCATGAAAATACCCTTCCAGGGTATTGAGATTGCTTGAAACAAATCCCGCTGGGTTATTGATCTCATGTGCGACGCCTGCGGCCAGTTGTCCGATGGACGCGAGTTTTTCCGATTGAAGGAGCATGGCATGGGCTTCCTTGATCTCTTTTGTTTTTTTTTCCACCGATCCCTGCAGGTCTTTTGTGTATTCCCTGAGCCTGCTTTTTATCCGAATTTTGTCAAAGGCCCTTGAAACAGCTAAATACAAATGTTCCATGTCCACTGGTTTGGAGATAAAATCCGAGGCCTCAAGCCGCAGGGCCTCAATAGACGTATCCATATCCCCATGACCGCTAATAACGATTACTTCTGTATCAGACTCCTTTTTTCCCTTGATTTCTTTCAAGACCTCAATGCCGCTGATTCCGGGCATCCTGATATCAGTAATTACCAGAGGTGGATTTTCCTTTAAAAAGATATCAAGCCCCTGGGCACCATTATTTGCCGTCAAGATCTCGTAGTCCTCTGCTTCAAGATACCTTTTAACTGTCTTTAAGATTTGAGGTTCATCGTCAATCAGCAGGATCTGTTTCTTGTTCATTTAAGCCACTTTCCTATCATTTCTGATAGATTTCCAGGTTTTACTGGTTTACTGAGATAGTCATCCATTCCAGCCTCAATACATCTTTCACGATCACCTTTCATGGCATTGGCTGTCATGGCAATGATGGGGATCTTTGCATTTATATTATTTACGATTTTTCTTTCTGCCTCCAGATGCCTGATCGCTTGCGTTGCTTCAAAGCCATCCATTACAGGCATCTGACAGTCCATCAGTATGATATCATAGGGGAGGGTCTGAACAGCCTTAACAGCTTCTTTGCCATTAACGGCACAGGTTGTTTGATAACCCATTTTTTCTATCAGCTTTGTGGCAACTTTTTGATTTACGAGATTGTCTTCTACAATCAGAATCTTTTTATTATGCTGATGAGCTTCAGCGATTGTGTGTCGGGTTATAAGGGGCTTTTGGGTTTCCGGCAGATCAGAGTCAAGATATCCCAGACTTGTTACCAGGCAATCGAAAAGCTGGGATTGTTTCATCGGCTTTGTAAGATAAGCGAAAAAACCAAATTCTTTCATCCTTTTCGCATCTCCGCGCAGGCCGACAGAAGTAAGCATAACCAGGATGATCTTTTTTATTACAGGATCATCTCTGATGGTCATTAAAAGCTCTTCTTCATTCATCCCCGGCATCTGCATATCAAATATAGCTATATCAAAGGGCATTTTTTTATTCGCGTGTTCTTTTAATATCAAAAGGGCCTCATCCCCATTATGAGCTTCTGCTATTATACAGCCCCAATGTTTCATTTGAAGGCGCATTATATCCCTGTTTGTTTGTATATTATCTGCTATAAGGATCTTTTTTCCTGTTAAATCAACGCTATCTTGCCTATTCCTTTTTTTGTTAGCCTTTCTTTTCTTGAGGGGTACTGTAAACCAGAAGGTGGAGCCTTTGCCTTTCTCGCTTTTAACACCGATATTTCCATACATCAATTCGGCAAGTTGTTTGGAGATAGCAAGCCCAAGACCTGTCCCGCCATACTTGCGTGTTGTGGATGAGTCCGCCTGGGTAAAAGATTCAAATAGCATGGGCAGGATTTTTTCCGGGATTCCGATACCTGTATCGCTGATAGAGAATTTAACCTGGATAGTCTCTTTTGTTTCATGATCCAGTTCACCCTTGATAATCACCTGGCCTCTGGATGTGAATTTAATGGCATTATTGGCAAGATTGATTATTATCTGGCGGATTCTCCCTGGATCGCCGGCTACCTGCGTTTCTATTTCAGGATGGATATAAGCTACAAGATCGAGCCCCTTTTTCGCTGCCTTGAATGCCACTGAATCCACAAGCTCCTCAAGCATGGCCTGCAAGTCAAAATCGATATATTCAATTTCCAGCTTCCCGGCCTCTATCCTGGAAAAATCAAGAATATCATTGATAATCGTCAGCAGGGACTCTGCGCTGTTTTTAACCGTTACAGCTAAGTCCCTCTGGCTTTTATCAAGATCCGTGTCAAGCAAAAGAGCTGTCATGCCGATGACGCCATTCATGGGTGTGCGAATCTCGTGACTCATATTAGCCAGAAACTCACTCTTGGCCTGATTAGCTGCCTGGGCCTTATCCATAGCTGCCTTGAGAGCATCCTGCGCGAGTTTTTTTTCTGTAATATCCTGTACTATGACAAGCATTCCAATCAAGTTATCATTGTCATCCTCGAGTTTGGATACCGTAAAAAGGGCTGGGAAAAAACTGCTATTTTTTTTCCTGAAATCAATCTCGCCTTCATATATTTTTCCTTGAAACAAGATATCCACAACTCTGTTGATGAGATTTGACTCTTGTGTGTTTTCTGCAAGCATATCTGTAAAGTGGATTTTGCCAATAACTTCTTTTTTACTGTATCCGGTAATTAATTCCGCTCCCTTATTCCACGAAATAATATTTCCGCCAAGATCGCAAGTGCAGATGTAAAAACCAGTGGCCGCATCGACTATAGCCCTTTTGAACATGTCTGTTTTTTTGATCTTTTTATTTAACTGATGGATTTTCAATGAGCGTTCCACCGTCATTTTAAGATGTTCTATGTCCACAGGCTTGAGCAGAAAATCTGCTGCGCCATATTTTATCAGTTCTATGGCATCTTCAATTGAACTATGCCCCGTTACAATAATTACCTGAATGTCTTCGTCTATATCCTTTAAGGCCTTTAAGACCTCTTTTCCCCCCATGCCAGGCATTCTTAAATCGGTTATTACCAGATGAGGCCTTTCTTCAAGAAAGGCCTCAATACCCTTCTGGCCATCTAAAGCGGTAAAAACCTGGTAATTACCCATTTCAAGATATTTTTTTATCGTTTTTATGATTTCAGGCTCATCATCGATTACAAGTATTTTTCGCATCTTATTCCTCTTGCTATTATTTGAACCTGCTATCTTAAGAGTATAATTAATGCCATCCTGATTAGCGCCTGAACGAAAACTGCCAATTTTCCCAATTCCTGCGTCAAACTCAAATTTTGATCCTTGAGTTTGACAAAAAATCCCGATTTTCATTCAGATGCTAATTAGAGAAAAATCAATCTGTATTTCAAATCGGAAGTTCGACCTTGAAGGTCGTGCCCACCCCTTCTTCCACCTCGAAATCCAGGCTTCCTTTAAAGTCCTTGATAATATTATAGCTGATGCTCATACCTAAACCAGTGCCTTTGCCTATTTCTTTTGTGGTAAAGAAAGGTTCGAATATTTTTTTTCTTGCCTCTTTTGGGATACCGCCTCCAGTGTCAGAGATAGAAACAATGGCTCGGCCATTTTCAGAATAAGAACGGATTTTCAGGAGCTTTCTGTAATCTGCCGGCCCATCATGTCCCTCTGCTTTTTTCCTTGCGTGTTCTGTTTCCATAGCATCTTTGGCATTGGTCAGGATATTCAGAAATACCTGCTCAAGTTTATTGGCATCTGCCATGACCTTGGGCATGGATTCGGCAAAACTATAATCAATCATTATTTCATGCATTCTCAATTGCTCTTTAATAAAGGACAGAGAATCATTTATGGGGATATTAAGATCAACCTCTTCTGTTATGATCTCGCCTGATTTTCTGGCGAATGTCCGCATATGATTTATGATCTTTCTTATCCTTTCAATCTGTCCATCAGTAATTTCCAGATCTTCTTTGAGCATTTTGGAACTAATTGTCTTTCCTTTTTTTAGAAAATGAAGCATGCCTGTAGCAGTCATCTTGATGACATTAAGCGGCTGGTTTATCTCATGGGCAATGCCGGTGGCCATCTCGCCCAGTGACGCAAGTTTGCCGGATTGAATCAG
>DAOWOF010000078.1 GCA_030642205.1 Desulfobacteraceae bacterium
AATAAAAGGTTTATTGAGTTGTTTGATTTTTCCTGTTTTGGCAATGCTGTATTGGCATTTGGATGAATTCAGGTCATCTGGATAAAAGCAAGTAGTTCCTTTTTTGAGTATTTCAAGTCCGTTTGAATTTAGCAAATAGCTCAAACCAGCTTCTGAAAAATGATTAATATGCTCAAAATAGAGTTCTTGCCATTTGATATTTGCTGAAATATAAGCTTCAGCTCGTGGAACTTCAATATAAAAGACTGTGCTGGCATGCGATATTTTTTTTAATTCCTCTATTAGTTTAACCGGCGAATAGATATGCTCAAGAACGTGTGAAAGGATAACAAGATCAACCTTTTTGTCAATTTCTGCAAGTAATTGAAAAACCGGAATAGAAAGGTTCTTCTTTACAAATGCTCTGCATGCAGCGCTTTTTTCTATGCCAACAAGTATTGCTTTTGTATTATCATTAAGCCATTTAAGCATCCCTCCCTTACCACAACCAAAATCAAGGATAATTGGTTCAGTGTTTGATATATATTCCTTTAATCGCTTGTAAATTATAGAATATCTTTTATTATCATCTTTTGAGTTGCCGCCAGAACCAGGTGATCTTGAATCAAGATAATATTCATTTAAGCTGTAATATCTTGTAAAATCGCTATCCTTTAATTCAGTGCTATTAAAAATGCTATGGCAATTCTCACACTCTGCAAGAAGCATATTGCCGGATAAATTCAGATCATCAAACAAGGCATAATTCAGACTTGCGATCTTAGTAATTTTATTTCCTGAGCATATGGGACATAATCTCATTGAATTATCAGGGATCTTTTTTTTGAAATTTTTTCTCTGCTTTATTTTTTGAAGCGCTTGACAGATTTTATCTAGTAATGGATCTTCGGGAAGAGCCTTTCTGTAGTGAAAAGGAGAGCCTCTGGTTTGTGCGAAAAAAGCAGGGGGCAATTTGGAAAGATCAATGTCTTCAAGCCTCTTATCCGATGTTATATATGATAATAATTGATGAGCCTCTAAAGAATTGCCATATGAGTTTAACAAAAGAGATGTTGTTGAATTTATGGGAATCTTATCAATTGGTAATAATTCAAGACAATGTTTTCTTTTTTTGAGTGTTAACGTCTCCTCATACAGCCTATGCCATTTTTGGACAGTTGTTTGAATCTTGAATTGAGATTCTACATAATCCTTGCCAGCAGCAGCCATTTTTTCCCTGATTTGCGGATTATTCTCAAGAAATTGGAGGGCTTGAACAAACTCATACTTGTTATGTGCAATAATGCCGGTTTTTCCATCTTTAATAAGTATTTTTTCACATCCGTTGTTCATTACAACAGGCACGGCTCCACATGCCATGGCCTCCAGGAGAATTTGTTCTCCGGTTCCATAGTGGGTATTATTCAAGGGATACATGAAAATATGCAGATCCAGAAGTAATTCAAAAACATTACTAACGACTCCCCGAATATCAAATAAATGGGCAATTCCTCTTTCAGAGACCTCCTTTTTAAACTCAACATCATATGGCCCTCCGCATACAAGAAGTGGGGAATCAATGATTGCAGCTTCATTCCAGATTGAAATGAAGTCTTTATGCATTTTACTATAATCAACGGTTCCAATATAGCCTACTCGCAGTTGCTCTGGTTTATGGCGCTTTCCTGGAAGATTGGGCGGGGTTCCAGCATTACTCTGAATGGTCCTGATATGAGTCTTTATCTTTTTGCAATCGGTGGTGATAAATAATGCTTCTTTGCTGTAGGGAGTCGCTAAAACAAATAAATCAGGAAAATCGATAATAGGGCTGAAGAAGATCTGAGGGGCAAACATTCCGTTTACATGGGACCAGAGTACTGTCCGCATTTCCGGAAGTAATCTGGCAGAAAGAAAAGCGTGCAGTAACGGGTGATTCCACCAGTGTATATGAACAATATCACAATTTTCAAGAAGAGTATAAAGATGCGTCTTATTATTCCAGCAATTATCAAAATAATGAAATCTATTCTCAATGCACCAGGTTCTCATAAGATCATTAAGCGGTTCCAGTGTTGCCAGAGAGTGTGTGTAGCCGCCTTCGAAATTACTGTTTTTAATAATTGAGCGTAAGACAGTTCCTACTCCTCCACCAGTGTGAGGAGCCAGGTGCAGAATAGTAATTGGTTTTTGATTATTTATCATTTATCAGTTTTTGATATCAGGTTTGAGTGTGGAATAGGAACCGCAATAACGATGAATAGCATGCTTTATACATCGTTTGCATAGATCGCAATCTCTACGTATATTCATTATTGAATCAATACTGGTTTCAAGAAAATTGTCAACTGCGCGATTTTTATCCGGGTAGAAAAACATCATACAATTACTTACTGAAAGATCTGAATTAATATGGATTGAACGAAATGCGTCACAGGGAAGCGCTATTTCATTTTGAGCGATTCTAATACCTTCATCAAGATTTAACAGCATCTTTTTTTGAGCTTTTTGTGCGGAAGGTGGAAGCGGAATTCCTTCCTGATATCTTAAAACATCGTCAAGTGATATGAGATAGGCATAAACAGGGTGAAATTCAATAGATAGCTTTTTGCAGAGGTTTTGAAACTTTAAAAGACTTTTACCTGTACTATGCTTATAAAGATGGTAATAAAGTTCCAGCTTCATCTCCGGATAATAAGTTTGTCTTAGCAACGCAACTTGTTTGAGGTTATTAATAAATACATCCCAGTCTCCGCCAGTATGCGCTATTTCATATTGTTTCCCCCACCCGGAGGCAGATATGCGAAACCATTCCGGCCGGGATTCAATGATTTTTTGATAATTAACCTTAAGGTTAAGATTACTCGATACCGCGCTGTAAATGTGGTTTTCTCGCGCATAACGTATCATTTCCGGTAATTTATTATTTAAAGTAGGCTCCCCCCACTGATAGAGTTGAATGTTGCCAACAAAAGGATCCTCAACCTTAATCTTGTCAATTATTTTACAGAAAGCTTCAAGCGGCATAAGTTTGACAGAAGGGCTATTCTTTGTTTTTGAGGCCCGGGGACAAGATATGCACTTAAGATTGCAGCTTCCTGAAATATCAATTGAGTAGTCCCTTGGTTTAAGAGATGAGTAGTGGATAAAATCTTCACCTTGCTTTAATCCATATTTTTGACATGTATCACTAATTTCTTGTTCATAGAAAAAAACAGAAATAATGATGAATAGTTTTCCCTCTGGTATCTCAGAAATAATAGATGGGCTTTCTACTCTGATTCCTGCAATTGATTGCCCTGACATATCATAAGAATTATCAATATATCCTGATGGAATAATACCATTTTCATGTAATATACGGGCTATGCCTCTGCCCTGATTGCCAGCGCCCCAAATATAGAGGTTTTTATTTTGTAATATAATGCGGAGTTTATTAAGAGAGATTCTAATAAGTTCTTTATGAAGCACTCCTTTGCTCCCCCATGGAGATAATTTTTTCAGCAAGATAAACACCGGTAAATTGATGAAGTCCTTTTTCTTTGCACTGTTTGCAAAAATTGCTGGTAATTCGCGTTTGCAAAATTTCTTCAAGCGGAGTTGAAAGAAAGTTATTAGTTATGAAAGGTTTATAGTATACTCCGCAAAAACGCACTTTTTTATCCCAGGTAATAGGCAGGCATCGTTCCTCCGGACAGCGGTTTTCTTTAAGCATCAATGCTTTTTCTATACCTTTATCTAGTCCCATTAAAAGTAAATCCATTGTTTTTTGAGCATTTTTGGAAAGATCTTTGTTGTCGATATAGTTCCAGACATTATCCAGTGGATAGAGGTAGGCCGGACTGGGCCTGAAAATAAAATCAAGTTCCTCACAAAGATTTTTCATCTTTATATAATCATCTCCACAATTATGTTTGTAGAGATGATAGTTAAGGATGACTTGCATCTCCGGATGATATCTTTTACGTAGTTCGGCAAGTCTGTGAAGATTATTTAAAAATCTTGTCCATTTTCCACCAGTATGAGTTATTTCATAACTCTTGCCATAACCTGATGCAGATATTTTGAACCAGTCCAGTTTTGCTTCTACAACTTCTTTATAGCCGTCTCTTACATTGAGATTAGATGAGATCGCGGTAAGCACCTTTGCTTCTTTTGTTATCCTTATAATTTCCGGCAAATCTTTGTTAAGTAATGGCTCTCCCCATGTATATAACTGGATACTTCCAAGAAATGGAAGCTCTTTCAGCAACTTGTTGAGGATAAGCTGGTATACGTCACTGCTCATAAATCCAATAGGAGGATGATTGTTCATATTGCCATGCGGACAGGAAATGCATTTTAGATTACAAGCTCCGGAGATATCAATACTTGGATCAATATCATTCAAATCATAGCTCATCACATAATGAGTGTCTTTAATTAATCCCGCATCAACACAGGTTTTTTCAATTTCAAGATCGTAATGCCCGGAAGAGATAATTATTATTTGCTCATAAACAGAATATTCTTTTATGGCCTTTTGAGCTGATAGTATTGGATATCCAAGCGCTGTTTTTCCATGTAAAGATTTACTTGAATCAAGAAACGCGGTAATTTTAATATTATATCTTTCAAGGGCGCGACAGGTTCCTTGCCCAACAATCATTGCGCCCCAAATATAGACTTGTTTATGAGCAATAATATCTCTTAGATCTTTTATATTTTTTTTCATAAATGATCTCTTAAAGATCCTTTTAGGGAAATTATTTTTTCATCCCCGTAAATACAGTATACTCGGTGGATGCCTTTTTCTTTACACTTCTTACAGAAATCATTATTATTACGGGCTCTTATCAGGTCTTCTTGAGAAACAGAAAGGAAATCTTTTTCTACCAGATTCAGTCCTGGACGATACCACTCCATACATTGTGCGACATGTAAATCCCAGTTAATCCAAAGGTGATCTTCATAATAACAAGGCCGTATTATTTCTTCAGGTGACTCAGCAAGCTTTATTGCTTCTTCAACTTTTAAAACCTGAAGCTTGCGAGTCTGATCAACTGCAGCGTTGACTGGTGTGTGATCCCTGATTTTTTCAATATTATCAAGTGGAGCGAGAGCGGCATGACGATAACGAATTGTAAAACCAAGCAAATCACATAGTTTTTTTATTTTTATATAATCATCCTGATTATGATTATAGATATGAAAAAAAAGTTCTATAATCATTTCAGGATGATGTTTTTCACGGTATTTTTTTAGTTTAAAAAGGTTATCATAAAACACATCCCATTTAGCGCCAGTATGGGTTATTTCATAGTTTTTGCCCCATCCGGAATTTGAGATACGAAACCAGGTTGGTTTTGCGGCGATAACTGCTTCAAAATCCATTTTAAGACTAAGATTAGTTGAAATAGCGCTCAGGAGAGAATATTGGTTCGTTAGTCTGACTATCTCGGGAAGTTTCTTGTTAAGCAGCGGTTCTCCCCAGTTATAGAGCGAGATAATACCTGTGTATGGATCGTCCTTTAAGATTTTCAGGATTAATTTTTCATAGGTTTGCGGTGACATAAAACCAGGGCTTCGATGGTCAGAATAATTTCCTCGGGGGCAGGATATACATTTGAGATTACAGATTCCTGAAACATCAACCTGATAATTAAAATTTCGCAATTCACCAAAGATCAGAAAGTCATTTATTTTGCGGAAGGAATGCTCTCTGCATATTTTTGAAATTTCGTCAATGTAGAAACCGGAGGCGATAAGAATAAAGGCATTACTATTTGAGAAACGGTCAAAAAAATCATCTGGGAGCAATATCGGATACCCGAAGGCCTGAGTTCCCTGAAGGGAAAGACTGCTATCAATAAAACCTGTTTGCTCAATACCTATTCTTTTTAGAACATGGCTTGCAGCATAACCATCGTGGCGGGCTCCCCAGATAAACAATTTTCTTTTGGCGATCATTCCCTTAAGAGATGATGGCTCAATATATGTTTTATTTATCATAGCGCCTTAATTATTTGATTTATTCCTGCCAGCAGCAACTGGATTGTATCCAGGGTCAACAAGATTTTTGATGAGATATGCGCCTGCTGCGCCAGTAATAAGAATTGCCATAAAATTATTCCAGCTTTCAAGTCAGAAATACAAATATGATAATAGATAATTTATCAGGAAAATTTATTTTTTTGTATCGGATTTAGGCAATGGAAACGATCTATATCTCTTTTCTAGCTATAGCAATAATAGTGCCACTACGATTAAAGATCTTCTCTACGAATACTGCAGGTAATGATGAGATTAAGAAAAAAGAAGCAATGAATAAATTTAATATTTTGACTAATTGATTGGATTTTATCTGTTTTTTTCTTAGAGAGTCAAAAAAAATATTTGGAGTAGTAAATATACAGTTAAGAGCGCTTTGAGTCCAGCCAAGAAGGTCATATTCCAGTTCTTGATACCACTGATGTTGAATGACGAATCCTTTAGTTTCGAGACAATGCCGCAATGATTGGCTGTCAAAATGAAATAAATGGCGTGGAATATCGAGATGCAGCCATTTGCTTTTAAATATCCATGATTGAAAACTGCTATTATTTGGAACTGCAATAATTAATTTCCCATTTGGTTTAAGCAATGTTTTTATTTGATGAAGTATCAAATTTGGATTTCGCATATGTTCCAATGTGTGCCACATAGTAATACAATCAAATGATGCGTAATCAGCTAGATCTTCCAGATCTTCCTTTATAATAAGGCCTTTCGTTAATTTTAAGTTGGGATTTATTTCTGTTCCTGCAACATCCCATCCGGCATCTTTTATTGCTCGAATAAAAGACCCATCTCCACATCCAATATCAAGGAGCCTGTCTCCATCTCTATCTTTTGTTGCAGATAGAACTATCTTTATACGTCGTTTTATGCAGTGATTTTCAGTAAAGCCGTGGCGATTTCCATAATAGGAGTTATCATAATAAGGCATTAAGTTTTTTGGCTGGGGGAATGTTTGCCCAAGTCCACACCTGGAACATTTATATATGACAAAATTTTCATTTGTCATTGTATCCTGAACCTTTGAATAGTGAATTGATAACTTGTTTTTGCAAATATTACAGGTTTGTGAATTAATGATATCCTCTTTTTTGAACATATTATGGGAGATCCTTATTCTTGAAAAATAGGGAACGACCTTAGCTACTTAAAAACTGTCCATTTTTATTAGGCACTCCATGCAACTTGCATTATTTTTAGAAGTTATTTGTAAATAACTCAGACATCTCGCATCTAATCTTCAGGTCATTTTTGGCTGATCTTCGATGACCTCAACGCAGCGCAACTACGTCTGCGGCTTTGTTCCGTCAGATCAACCAAATCTAACCTGAATCTGAGCACGATATTGTCCAACTTATTTTCGGACAACTCCTTAGTTATAAATCCGCCTCAAACTCAATCTGTTGACCTGACACCAATCGGTCACTTTCAATGCTTAAAAGTGGAGCATCGCCACCAGAATTGATAGTATATTCCTTTGATTGTCCCGGTAATAATTGCTTTAAAGAAGCAGCAGAACGAAGTCCGTTGATTGTTACATAGGCATCATAATAGATGGGTGCGATGCCTATATTCTCGACAGTTATGTTTGACTGTGTGGAAGATGCTTTGAATGAGGTTATTTGGAATTTATAACCAGTAGCCATACCTGCTTCTTCAATTCGTGACATGGATTGATAGTCAGGCTGATCATTACCGATCATATAACTGATATGGTATTGAGCAGCTAATTGCTCAAAGGGGATACCATGTGGTCCGTTAATGTCCAGTGCCTGTTCTTGATCATAGTTTGTGTAATAACTGAGTTCGCCGCCCATCGGTGAATGTTTATAACGTGCCTGGTGGTTGAAAAAAGTGAAACACTCCGCATTATAATCATGATGCGTTTTATGCAGAAACGAATCATCGAACAGGCCAAAATATAAATTACATAATCCTTGATCGTTTGCAAATGGCGAAACTGCACTGTCTGCGGCATCAATAGAAATACTCCATGGTACTGTACGGAATATATTGCTCATATGCCGAATAAAGGTTGACTGGAATATTTTAGACGGAAAGGTTTTACCCAATGTCATAGGGCCGTCGTAAATATGATATTCTGCCCAAAGACCAAATCCTGTCTGCAAAAAAGCAAGGCGTGGATCATTTTCGTATCGCTCAGCAAACTTGGAGTAAAAGTTTAATGTAAAGGCCTGCAATTCCGTATTCGACCAGTCCGGAAACCAGGTGGTTTGCCCCTCGGTCCTTCCTTTTGTTTCATTGTATCCGGCGCTGTTTTTTATGTATGCGGGCACAGTGGTTAGTTGACCCGGGTAAACAAAATAAAAACGCAAGATGGCCTGGTGACCTCTTGAAGACACCTGGCTAAGTAAATTATCCACCTTTTGCCAGTCAAATTGGTTCTTGACGCTCACAATATTGCTGTATTTAATGTACGAATATTCAAGCTGTATTGCAGAGCTTGAATTTCGATCAGAATCGGTCCAGAAGACAATACCTGTCATCGGCTGTACGTGGGAAATGCTGCTTTGGATAGAGATATCCTTAAATTCATCATCGGGTGGTCCTATGGCCTCATTAATAGTCACAGTCATAATGTCTGATATTGAAAACTCACCGTCATCAGCCGTAAGTGTCAATTCGTATTGTCCCGGCTCAGTAAAACTGACTTGCGTCCGGGCTTGATTGGCATTATCAAAACTTGCGCCTGACGGGCCGGACGTTTGAATCCAGGATACTTGAATTATGCTATTTTCTGGCAACCCGTCATCCGTAATTGTTCCTGACAGGTCAATCATATTATTCGGCAACTGGATAACCTGATTTTTCCCGGCATTAACAACCGGTGGCTGATTTTCTATAGGTTGATTATCCGTTTTATAAACGAGAACGACCAGCTGATCAAGATTGCATACATCTTTACTGTTGTTACTGAGAAATTTAATTTTTATATTGCCGTTGTTATCAATGTAGCGATCTCCATCATTCTTCTTCCAACGCATCTGCGTCCAAGCCCACTCCTGAACTGTTTTATTGTTCCCTAATTTTATATAGCGTCTACGTTCAAAATCGCGTATTTTCCAGGTCCAGCGCTGATAGCTATAATATGGCCCCATAAAGTTAGTCACAACTTCAATTTTTTCAACCTCAGAGCGAGCAAGAGATTCAGGTAAACCAAATGTTAAAACACCTTTG
>DAOWOF010000147.1 GCA_030642205.1 Desulfobacteraceae bacterium
ACGATGCCAGATCATAGGCTGGCAGATCTTTTAATGATCCTAAATACCGGCCAATTGGAGTACGGACAGCGCTTATAATAACAGCTTCTTTCAATTTTGCCTCCTAATTGCTATCTATAGAACTTCAGGTAAATAATTTCATTGCCTTATCGATCGTAAACTTTGACAAAAAACCCTGGTTTTCGTTCAAACTACTAGTCAGGATGGATATATTATTATTTGTCCTAATTTCTAAGAAGATCCCTGGCAATCAACATTCGCTGAATTTCACTGGTGCCTTCAAAAATCCGATATAGACGCAGATCACGGTAATACATTTCAATGGGAAGGTCTTTCATATAACCCATGCCTCCATGGATCTGCAGCGCTTTATCGACTACCCTGCATGCCATTTCTGTGCAATACAGCTTAACCATAGAAGCCTCCCTTGTAATTTTTTTGCCCTGATCTCTTAAACAGGCGGCATGGTACAGGATTTGTCGTGAAGCATAAATCTCGGTAGCCATATCGGCCAACATGGCCTGAATCATCTGGAATTCTCCAATTGGTTTGCCGAACTGAACTCTTTCTTTGGCGTAAAAAACTGACATCTCAAGCAGACGTTCAGCAGCCCCAAGAGCGCTGGCCCCCATTGTCAACCTGCCTTTATCCAGGACACGCATTGCGGTCTTGAAACCATGACCGATCATGGGGTCTCCGCCAATAATATTTTCTTTGGGAACCATGCAATTATCAAAAATCAATTCTGCTGTATGCGAACCCCTGATGCCCATTTTCTTTTCAACTGTTCCCAGAGAAAAGCCTGGCATTCCTTTTTCAATTATAAACGCTGAAATACCTCCACGACTTCCTTTTTCCTTATCTGTCAGTACCATGGTTGTAAAGACGTGTGCGCAATCGGCATTGGTAATAAAATGCTTTTTGCCATTTATAATCCAATGGTCGCCCTTAAGCTCAGCAATGGTTTTGATGTTTGCGGCATCAGAGCCTGCTTCCGGCTCTGTCAGCGCGAAGGCCGCTGACCATTCTCCACTGGCAATCCTGGGAAGATATTTTTGTTTTTGTTCTTCTGTTCCATCCATATAGATACCCATGGAACCGATTCCGTTACTGGTTCCAATGCGGGAACGAAAACAGGCATTGGTCTTTGAAAGCTCCTCATAGATCAGGACTTCTCCGAAGGTATTAAGTCCCAAGCCTCCATATTCTTCCGGGATGGGGATGCCAAAAAGGCCTAGATCCCGCATTTTTTGAACAATTTCCTCCGGGATTTCGCCTTCTTCCTCTACCTTTCTTGCAATTGGTTCCAAATCTTTTTCAACAAATTTTTTGATTGTTGCCTGAATCATCTTGATTTCTTCAGGGATATTAAAATCCATGTTTTCAATCCTCTTTAGTTTGTGTATGAATGGAAAAATCTATTCACATATAAGGCAAGGTGTAATCTTTGCAACTATTCGGCGAATATCCACCGCAGCGCTAATCTGAAATTAGCATCTTTGAAATAGGTGAATGGTTACTAATCTTTTTGCGAAACGTTTTCTTCCCGATTTCTGCGTTGTTCAGACTCGCAATAAGCAGGATGGCGAGCCTTCACGCCTTGCTCTTGATGCTTATTACTCACCGAAAAAACTCGATTTATAACCTTCCGAGGCATGACCAGTCATGAAATTATTAAATATGAGCCTTATACAAATGGAAAAATCAGCAGTTTTTGACAAGATATAAATTTTATTATGGTATTATTATTAGTGTATTGTAAAATATGGATATTTATGTTCTACAAATACTCATTATAATTTGTCAAAGAATTTTTTGGAGGGTGTTATTGTGTTTACTAATAATGAAGAACAAAATGCAATGTTGAAACTACTTGAAGAATGGACCACTGATCCGGAAAATATAAAAGAGATCTTTATTGCTATCAAAGACTATGTCATGGCCAAAAAAATGATAAGGTCACGTTTTATATCGCGGCCGGGGATATCTTATTCCCTGAGAGCTGTGCTGGAAAAACAGGATAAAGATACAAGACCTCTATTTGTTATGGCCGATATTATTGATGATGATCCTTCTGATCGTTGGTTATCAGTCTGCTTTTATGGCGATATGATTTCTGATCCGGATGAATTGGGAGATCTGGTCCCGGGAGGACTTTTGGGCGAAGACGGGCATTGTTTTGATTTCTATGAGAATGATAAAAAAATGTTGGATTACATAAAAGCCAGAATTGATGAGGCTTATAATACGATGGCATCGTAATACAATTTCCTTATTACAACCTTATAGCAGCTTTTTTGCTTTTGTGGACGGACGCTCCCTATGCCCTAATTATTTTGCCGCCAAGTTCCCTTGCTTTTTCCATAATTTGAGCAGAATCGAGAGTCATAAAGCGTCTGTCCTTCATAAGTATTTTGCCATTTACAATAACATCTTTTACATCGGAGCCATTGGCAGAGTAGACCAAAATGGAGGCTGGATCATACATGGGACATAAATGAGGGCTATTGAGATCAATTACTATGATATCAGCCTGTTTACCCTTTTCAATGCTTCCAATCTGATCTTGCAGCCCTAAAATGCCAGCACCCCAAATAGTAGCCATTTCCAGGACATTTTTTGCAGTCAGGCCAACAGGATCAAGTTCCGCGACCTTGCTTAATTTAGCAGCACTGTCCATTTCCTGAAACATATCCAGATTATTATTGGAGGAACATCCGTCTGTGCCCAATCCTGGCTGCAGCCCGATGCGAATCATTTCAGAGATCCTCGCAATGCCACAGCCCAGTTTCATATTACTTTCAGGCACATGAACAATCTTGACATCCCTTTGTTTAAGACAGTTAATTTCATTTTTATCCAGATAGATAGAATGCGCTGCGATTAAATTCTGATCCAAAATGCCAAGTTCATCCAGATAAAAGACCGGCCTTTGGCCAGATTTAGCCATTATTTCATCTACTTCTTCTTTGGTTTCAGAAAGATGGATTTGAAGGGGAACATCAAACTCGAGGGATATCTCCCAGGCGCCTTGTAGCGTCGATCCACTACAAGTAAGCGCGCTGTGGCAAAAAATACCAGGGCGGATTAGTTTGGAAAGACCGGAATATCGTTCAATAAAATTCCTGGCATGTATAAGATTTTTTCTGGGATCATCAACTCCGGGGGCCGCAAAATCAATGACACCTTGCGAGAGCAATGATCTGAGTCCCGCCTTTTGCACGGCTTTTAAGGTGGCCTCTTCAAAAAAATAGCCATCAGCAAAGCAGGTGACGCCGGAAGCAATTAACTCGAGGCATCCTAGCAAAGAACCCCAATAAACTGTCTCCGGATTAAGGACTTTGGCCTCCAAAGGAAATATTTTTTCAAAAAGCCATTCCCTGAGTGGCAGATCATCAGCAAAACCCCGAAAAAGGGTCATGGCAAGATGTGTATGGCAGTTTATTATTCCAGGCATAATAATGGCATCTTTGGCATCAATAATTTCTGTCCCTGCTTCAGGCCGATCGTACCAATGGTCGTCAGCGTCAAGAATATCTGTTATTTTTCCATCGGAGATTAGCACCTTAGCATCATGAAGCGGAGATTGGCCTTGAACCATAGTCAAAACTGTTCCGCCTTTAATTATAAGATCAGGCCTGAATTCCCCTCTATTATTCTGTGATTCCATCTCTCTTCCAGATACCTCCATGCATCCTGTCCTGAGTATGCCCACAACATGTGATCAAAATGGCTGGGTTCCATAAATTACCATAAACAATTTACTATTGTAAAGCAGGCCCCATATCAAGACTGATTTTTAGTCTTTTTATTGCAAATCGAATACCTTGAGATAACTGTCATTATCCCAAGGTATTTGATTTGCAAATATGGGGTATTTTATTTGTAATTTACCATAATATAATGTATTATGTATTACATTATAAATTTCAGGAGATTAATACCTATGCCACGAGAATCATCAGTTAGCTATCAGGAAGTTGATTTTGTTGCCAAAACCATTGAGGCAGAAGGCTCTTATCCTTCTGTAGATGCTGTCTATGGCCGCATTGGCCAGGGTCGTGTAAAGATTTCTGAACTTTTGCGGCAAAGGCGTATTAACAAAAAAGAGCAGGAGGATAGGGCCTCCTCTAGTTTTTCACCTCTTCTTGTTGATACGGTTAAGGCATTGCAGAATGCCCTGCAAACAGAAGCTGATCAAAAAATCCATAAGATTAAGGAAGATACGGAAAGGATATTGGAAGAAAAACAGGTTGATATTAAAACCCTGGAGTCAAAATTAAAAACTATTAAGGCTGAACTTACTAAAACCAGAGATCATCTAAAGCAGATTCTTGATGCAAATGAACAACTTACCCGCCAAGTACACGATGCGGGTTTCAAAATAACCAAGCTGACAGAAAAAACAGAAGGCTTAAAACATCGGCTTAATGACCAGAATCTTTTAAATGTAGAGCTCAAAGAACATCTTGATAATATGCACAGGGAAAGCACTCTTAAAGATCAATACCATAACGAAGAAAAACTTCGCCTGACAAAGGAACATAAACTTGCAATTCAATCACTGCAAAAGCAGCAGATGACAGATCTTGAAAGTCAAAAACAATCACATAATATACATCTAACCCAGTTAGAAAAATACTGGAAAGAGCAATGCTCCAATATACAGAATCATGCAGAAAATGAGATAAAAGAGCTAAAAGAGGCTAATTTGTTACAGCAAAGAGAAGAGCGAGACATTAGAGATCTTTTAAGATCCACCCAAACGGAGCTTCGTCTCATTGAAAAGCAACAAGGCAGCCTGGAGACATCTTTAAAAAAGGCTAAGAGAGATAAAAGATCATTGCATACAGAATATCAGAAACTAATTGCAGAAAACAGTCTGATTCGTTCCTCCCTTGAACAAGCGCAGCAGCAACTGCGTCACGAGGAACAGATAGGACAAATAGCAGACTCGCTTCTAGCTCTTAAAGAATCAGTCGTCCGCACTTCCGGAAAGAAGCCCCTGGTTTAATCTTGCTTTGAGGGTATAAACAAGACTGGAGTTATTGCCTTCCAAAGAAAAAATGGAAAATGATGAGATTTTCTTTTACTTTTTATTGTGCCTGCCAGGCATGGGAGAAAAATTGTATGGCTAATTATACTAAACCGGGATGCACTCATACTACCAAAACTATAGTTTTTTAAATTGACACCCCCACCCAGTTAGTTAATTATTCCTGATAATCCATAATTATTAAATTTTCTTGCAAATAGGAGATATATTAATGAACGACCAACATGTGCTATATCATACTAAAGATCAAGTCGCTATCATAACTCTCAATCGGCCAGAGGTAAAAAATGCCTTTTCACACGAAATGATTACTCTTTGGCGTCAATTCCTGGAAAAAGCCAGGGATGATAAAAGGATTATGGCCATTATCGTAACCGGGAAAGGAGATACTTTTTGCTCTGGAGGTAACGTAAAAGATATGAGGGACAATGGGTTCCAATTATGGGATATGAAAAAATTCTTATGGGAAGGCGTCCACCGAATTGCTCTCACCCTTGAAGACCTGGACAAACCAGTGATTGCCGCCGTTAATGGCTACGCAATGGGAGCAGGAATGGATATGGCACTTATGTGTGATATGAGGATTTGCTCAAACAAAGCACTCTTTGCTGAGGCCTATATCAATATGGGTATTGCTGCCGGTGATGGTGGAGCATATTTTCTTCCTCGCATAGTTGGAACTTCCAAGGCCCTGGAATTATTACTGACCGGAGATATGCTCAATGCTGAAGAAGCCCTTAAACTGGGAATTGTCAATAAAGTGGTTGACCATGAAAATTTAATGGACGAAACATTTCGCCTGGCTAATAAAATTGCTGCAAAAGCGCCTCTTGCAGTACAAATGATGAAAAGGGCAGTATATCAAGGCCAGACTCATTCGCTACGAACACATCTCGATTACATCTCATCACATATGGCTCTTTTATCCGTAACCGAAGACCATAAAGAAGCAATAAACGCTTTTCTCGAAAAAAGGAAGCCTGTTTTTCACGGGAAATAATAGATTATCAGCAATCATATATGGAATAATCTAAAGCGGGATACCCACAACCCAAAAATGAAGTTATAGGAGTCAGTTATCAGTTATCAGTTGTCAGCACTGGAGGTTATTTTGAAATTTGAGGATTTGGAAGTATGGAAGAGGTCTTCACG
>DAOWOF010000132.1 GCA_030642205.1 Desulfobacteraceae bacterium
TAAGCAAAATTTATTCGTTTCATTATTCGGAATAAGGTAGCTGCCAATAATTAAATTGTCAAGGGTGAATAAAGTAGCTAGATATTTCATGCTTGACAAAACAGCTTATAGGTATAAAATAAAAAATTCATGCTCGGGACGTGGCGCAGTCTGGAAGCGCACCTGAATGGGGTTCAGGGGGCCGGAGGTTCAAATCCTCTCGTCCCGACCATACTAAAAAATGAATAAAACAGGCTGTTTAATGTATGTTAAGCATTGAGTAGCCTTTTTTTATTTTATACCCCGGAAGCTTATAAAGCAAGGCGTGAAGACTCGTCATCCTGGCTATTACGAGCCTGAACAATGCAGATAATGTTCAGGGCCATTGAAAAACCGCAATTTGTGGCCTTTCGAGGTATAGATAATGGCCAGTTTTGATAAACGGCGACACTTCCTCATGGGAAAAAAGACAGTTTCATCCCTTTTTAAGGGCTATTTCAATTACTGTCTCTCTGGGGATGAATTCTTTACTGATTTTTTACTTCTCATACTATCCAACACTTCTTCTAGTTGCGAAAGGTTGATATCTTCCTGTTCCAGTAATATTTTACCAATAAGACGGTGAGTTCCAATTGAGAGGTCTTCAGCAATCTGAATTTTCATTGCCTCAAAAAGCTGTCCCAGGGCAATAAACTTTTTTTCTACTGCTATAATCCCAAAACGTTTTTCCAGGTGATCTATTCCCATGTCTTGTCTAATATCAATATTACTGTTTTGTGATTGCTGATCTTTAATCATTATAAAATCCTTTCAAAAGAATGTTATCAATCAGGATCCTCATTTTGATGATTATGAATAATATCATTGCGAATAAGCATATAATCCCGATTATTTCAAATACTATATGATTTGTTATGGATCAACCAATATCAAAGAAACAATAACTCACAGCAGGATATTTGAATAAAATATTCTTTTGCCAGATGCTTTATGCTGGCTAATAAGGCGCCGCAGATTTCACCCATCTGCGACGCCTTATTTTACTCGGTTATCAATAATAAAAGCTTATTTTTTCAAGCGCTGCATATCTTCTACCAATTTCAATACTGATGTTGCAGATTTTTTTAGGTCAATCTGCTCATCTTCAGTTAATTTAATTTCAATAATTTCTTCAACACCACTTATCCCGAGTTTAACCGGAACCCCCAGGAAAACATCATGGAAGCCATATTCTCCATCCAGGTAAGTAGTGCAGGGGAGTATTAATTTCTTATCTTTTAAAATGGCTTCTGCCATTTCAACGGCTGCCGATGATGGTGCATAATATGCGCTGACCTTTAGCAGGTCAACAATTTCCGCTCCTCCACCCTTTGTCCTTTCAACTATGGCATTGATTTTTTCATCTGACAACCACTCGGAAATTGGGATTCCTGCTACAGTGGAGTACCTAGGAAAAGGGACCATGTTATCGCCATGCCCACCTAGTACAAATGCATAGGTGTTTTCTACCGACACATTTAGCTCCATGGCAATAAATGCGCGAAAGCGTGCTGAATCAAGGATGCCTGCCATCCCGATGACTCGATTTTTTGGAAAACATGTAGTTTCCAAAGCCACATGACACATAGCATCCAAAGGATTACTAACAATAATCAAGATGCTGTCAGGTGCAACAGCAGCCACCTTTTTACACACAGTTCGCATTATCTTCATATTATTTGCCAGAAGATCGTCTCGACTCATCCCTGGTTTTCTAGCTTGTCCAGCAGTAATTATAACTATATCTGAATCTTTTGCCTCAGAGTAATTTCCTGAAAATCCGGAAATTTTACAATTAAATCCTTCAATTGGTGCCGATTCATTCAAATCAAGACATTTACCAGCAGGTATACCTTCTATAATGTCTATCAATACCACGTCGGCTAAGCCTTTTTCAGCAATACGCCGGGCGGTAGTAGCTCCAACATGCCCTGCGCCAATAACTGTAATTTTTTCTTTCATAATATAACCTATCTGTTTTTTTGTTTAAGTTAGTCCTAATAAAAGGAGTTATAAAGTTTGTCTTTATTGAAATTCTCATCCTCTCTTAATATGTAATGCGTTTTGGCTTCAGCTGTTCTATACTATTGTAGCGATATTATCACTTTGATTGCCCACAAGGTTTTTTTCTTCGACATGGGGTATAAAATACATGCAAAAAAGATAATTAAGGTATAAAGAGAGCTGGGGAATGTGTACTCAGAACTTACACGTATTATTAATACATGCCAGAAATCTTTTCCTCTGGCCTTGCCAAAATTCAATAAAAAAACTTATCTTGCAAATAATATACCGCATAATATATCATTAATCAAGGACTTAGGCTGAATCCAAACCCACTACCCAAAAAAATATATTTTTAACCGCAAAATGACGGGTGCCAAATTCTGGGAACAAAGACATCGATGTCCATATCGAGTATTTCGAAAACCATTGTGGTTATTCCTTTAAAAAAAGGCACATTTCATATAATATACTATATAAATTTGAGACTATAATGTCATTTAAAATAAAGAAATTTATTGCCTTAATTGTTTTTTTCATCATTATGATTGTTGGTGGATCTTTGTTGCTTTTCTATCATTACATGATTACGCCCAATGTATCTTCAAAAGAAGATAAGATTTTTGTTGTAGATAGAAATGCTTCTTTTAAAATCATTATTAATGACCTTCAAGAGGCAAAACTGATATCATATAAAAATGTTTTTTATTTTTATTCAAGGATAAAAGGTTATGACAAGAGGATAAAAGCTGGTGAATACAACCTTAATGGTAAAAATCCGATCCAAATACTTGACATCTTATTAAAAGGGATTATAATTGCCCACTCTGTAACAATACCGGAAGGCTATACTATTATTCAAATCGCAGAACTCCTTGAAAAAAAAGGAATTGTTACAGGCGATGAGTTTTTGGCAATAGCAAAGAGTAACCATCATGCTTTGAGTTTTGGATTTTTAGCCCCTACTCTGGAAGGGTTTCTTTATCCGGATACTTACCTGTTTAGCCGTAGACTTCCTCCAAAAAAAATTATTGAGTGTATGGTCAATCGTTTTCGTGAAGTGATTGCGACACTTAATATTAATTATAAACAGATTGGTATGGGTCTGGAGGAAATCATAACTCTTGCCTCCATTGTTGAAAAGGAGACAGGGCAAGCTGGTGAACGTTCATTAATTGCCAGCGTTTTTCTAAATCGTTTAAAAAAGAAGATGCGCCTTGAAAGCGATCCTACAGTAATATACGGGATCAAAAATTTTAATGGGAATCTCACTAAAAAAGATTTAAAGAAAAAAACACCTTATAATACTTACTCACATAGAGGTTTAACTCCCGGGGCTATTTCTAACCCTGGTCGTGCCGCTATTGAAGCTGTGCTTTTTCCCGAGAAGACTGATTATCTCTATTTTGTTTCAAAGAATGATGGCCATCATTCTTTTTCCAGAACATTGCCTGAACATAATAGAGCCGTACGTATTTTTCAAAAAAGCAGAAGGCATCGTAAAGCAAGATAAGCCTTGCTCATATTAACTTTTCAACTCTAAAAAGCCTTTAATTTATAGTAAAACACAATATTATTATGGGGTCGCCTACACTATTCTCCCCAAAAAAAGCTGAGGTTAATTAATGTTATTCGATATTCACAAATTGAGAAATGTTGGCATAAGCGCCCATATTGATTCTGGAAAAACCACTTTGACTGAACGCATCCTTTTTTACACTCAAAGGATTTTCGCGATTCATGAAGTAAAAGGCAGAGATGGTGTCGGGGCGACCATGGATTCAATGGAACTAGAAAAGGAAAGAGGAATAACTATCGCTTCGGCTGCTACACATTGTGAATGGAATGACCATAAAATCAATATAATTGATACTCCAGGTCATGTTGATTTTACGATTGAAGTCGAACGGGCGTTGCGAGTTATGGATGGCGCAATCCTTATTCTTTGTGCTGTAGGTGGTGTTCAATCACAATCAATTACAGTTGACCGCCAAATGAACCGTTATCAGGTCCCAAGAATTGCCTTTATTAATAAATGTGACAGGTTGGGGGCAAATCCATTAAAGGTTATTGACCAATTGCGTGAGAAGTTAAGACTTAACGCAGTCCTTTTACAGCTGCCAATTGGACTGGAAAACAACTTTACAGGATTAATAGATTTAGTTTCTATGAAGGCATTTTGCTTTGATGGCAAAAATGGTGAGACAGTAACAGAGATACCGATTCCTTCAGAGATGTTGCCTGAAGTGGAGATAAAAAGAGAAGAATTGCTAGATGCGGCCTCGATGTTTTCCGATGAATTAATGGAAGCAATTTTTGATGAAAACATTACTGAAGGAATCTTGATTGATGCGATACGGACAGGGGTCTTAGCCAGACAGTTGACTCCTGTTTTGCTGGGTTCTGCCTATAAAAATATTGGGGTCCAACTAGTCCTGGATGCCATTAATAAATACCTCCCTTCTCCATTGGAGGCTACAAATACTGCCTTTGATCTTGAGGATAATGAAAAAGAAATAACCCTTAAATCCGATAGTAATCTTCCTTTTGTAGGCCTGGGATTTAAACTGGAGGCAACTCAATATGGCCAATTGACATATCTTAGGATTTATCAAGGATCACTTACCAAGGGTGATAATATCTATATCTCAAAAACAATGAAGAAAATAAAAGTTAACAGGTTGATAAGGATGCATGCTAATGAGATGGAAGATATTCAAAAAGCGTATGCAGGTGAAATTGTGGCTCTTTTTGGGATAGAATGTATTTCAGGAGACACCTTCGTAGACGGAACTCTGAAAGTCAGCATGTCTTCTATGTTTATTCCTGATCCTGTTATTTCCCTGGCCATTACTCCTGTAGACAATAAATCTCAAAACAATATGGCCAAGGCCTTAAATCGATTTACAAAGGAGGATCCTACATTTAAATCTCATGTGGATGTTGAGTCGACTGAAATCATTATCTCAGGGATGGGAGAATTACATCTTGATGTATATGTTGAACGTATGAGACGAGAATTTGATGCTAATGTTACAACTGGTGAACCTCAAGTGGCATACAGGGAGGCCATAACTAAAAAGGCCAATTTTGATTATACTCATAAAAAACAAACAGGCGGATCAGGACAATTTGGCCGTGTTGCCGGTTTTATGGAGCCATCAGAGGAAGGCAAATATGAATTTATTAATAAGATAAAGGGAGGAGTAATTCCTACCGATCATATTCCTTCAGTTGATAAAGGATTCCAACTCTGTCTTGTTAAGGGTAATCTACTTGGTTTCCCGATTATAGGAATGAACATAACCATTAATGATGGAAAATCTCACAGTGTTGATTCATCAGATTTAGCCTTTCTTCAGGCAGCAAAAGGAGCCTTTAAACAGGCTTATATGAGAGCCAAACCAGTTATTCTGGAGCCTGTAATGAAGATATCAATCGAGAGTCCTTCTGAATTTCAGGGAAATGTAATGGGATCGATCAATCAAAAAAGGGGATCGATTACAAGTTTTACAGAAGATGGTACTTTTACAGTAATTGAAGCAGATGTGCCTTTACAGGAAATGTTTGGTTATTCTACTATCCTTCGTTCCATGACTCAAGGAAAAGCGGAGTTTACAATGGAATTTTCCAGATACGCAAAAGTGCCCAGGTTATTAGAGGATGAACTAATGAAAAAAAATCGGGCATAAATTGATCATTAAAAGAATTATATGTCGTAACTCGCTTTGTTTCTTGCATAATGATTAGGTAGATAAAAAAAGGGGTGTTTTGAATTATGACGGATTTTATTTCGGTTAGCCCACTAAAAATCCTTAAACAATCATCTAAGGGTCAATTGGGCCGAGGAAATCTAGGGGTTTTAATTTCCAGAGCGGGAGTTGGCAAGACAGCTTGTCTTATCCATATTGCCCTTGAGAAAATTTTTCGTAATCAAAAATTGGTTCATATTTCTTTAGATGAGGCGGCTGATAAGGTAAATTCTTATTATGATGTGATTTCTTCAGAATTTATAAAGGCTTTAAATATTGAACCGTCTCTTGATGAATATCGTTTGATGATCGAAAAGAACAGAATGCTTTTTACATATATAAAAGACAGCTTTTCGAGCTCTCTTTTAAGGGATAATCTTAAAAATTTATCTGAGAACCTTGATTTTAAGCCAGATGCTATTATATGTGATGGGATTAATTTTGAAATGGCCGACAAGAAGATATTCACTGAGCTTAAGGAACTGGCCATTGAATTTAATGTGGAGATCTGGTTGTCAGCTCTTTCGCATAGACATATAACAGAAGTCAATAAAAAAGGTATCCCCTATCCATGTCATAACTTTGATGATCTATTTAGTATTATCATACATATTAAATCAATCTCATCGGGTATTTTTCTCAGCCTTTTAAAGGATCATGACAATATTAATTTTCCTAAAATAAGTGTCAAACTGGACCCTCAAACCTTTTTAGCAAAGGATTAATACACTCCACCACCATGGCTGAACCCTGCAAATCCAGAGAAAAGGCTGCTTGAAGTTGCTTGTTGTATGTAAGACTCATTCTGCAAAATGATTGTAAGGGGTGTGTCCATTGCGCCCTCAGACAGCCCCCTGCAATCCAGTGAAACCTTATGTTCAGCAATTACGCAAATTGAAGTTTTAATTTTTTCCCAAGGGCAACAGCA